>NZ_AXBZ01000076.1:0-213049 GCF_000475295.1 Alcanivorax sp. P2S70 | reverse complement strand
TTGCCCCGGTAGCTCAGCTGGATAGAGCAAGCGCCTCCTAAGCGCTAGGTCGGATGTTCGAATCATCTCCGGGGCGCCACTTCCCCCTGATTTCAGCCCTTCCCGGGCTTGATTCAGGCTAAAAATGAACCATATTCACGATACAGACATCCATGCAGAACTCTTCATCGCCCGCAACGCTGAGCCCCTGGCTGGTTCTGCTGATGGCCGCGACCACCGGCCTGGTGGTCGCGAGCAACTACTATGCGCAACCCCTGCTGCACACTATCGCTGACCAACTGGCGCTCTCTTACGCCAGCGCCGGGATCATTGTCACCACCGCCCAGGCCAGCTATGCCGTCGGTCTCATTCTGCTGGTCCCCCTCGGGGACCTGCTGGAGCGCCGGGGGCTGGTGGTCACGATGATGTTGCTTGCCACCGGCGGATTGCTGGTCAGTGCCAGCGCCACATCGTTACCCATGTTACTTGCCGGCACAGCGATCACTGGCGCATTCTCGGTGGTTGCTCAGGTGCTGGTTCCCTTCGCCGCCACGCTCTCCCCTGTGGCCCACCGCGGCCGGGTTGTGGGTACGGTCATGAGTGGTCTGCTGCTGGGCATTCTGTTGGCCAGAACCGTCGCGGGCGCACTGTCCTCACTGGGCGACTGGCACACAGTCTACTGGGTGGCTGCCGGGCTGATGCTGGTCAATACCGCGATTCTGTTCCGCGCCCTGCCTCGCTACCGCCAGAACAGTCGGCTCAGTTATCCGCGCCTGATCGGATCGGTCGCTGTCCTGTTTGTGCGCTATCCCCTTTTCCGGCAGCGGGCCCTCCTGGGATGTCTGATTTTTGCCCTTTTCAGTATCTTGTGGACACCACTGGCCTTTTTGCTTTCCGCTTCTCCCTGGGAGATGTCCGATGCCACCATTGGCTTGTTCGGGCTGGCCGGAGCGGTTGGCGCCCTGTCCGCACGCCACGCCGGCGTTCTCTCGGATCGTGGCCACAGCCGCATCCTGACCCTGGGCGGTTTGGCCTTGCTATTCGGCTCCTGGTGGCTGCTCAAACTGGGGGCAGATTCCCTGCTTGCGCTGGTGGCAGGGATCATGGTGCTGGACCTGGCACTGCAGACGGTGCATATCACCAATATGAACCTGGTGTTCTCGCTGGATGAACATATCCGCAACCGTCTGAATTCCGGCTACATGTTCCTGTACTTTCTGGGTGGCGCCGGGGGCTCTTTAGGCTCTGCTCGTGCCTACGAGCACTTCGGTTGGGACGGGGTTGTCCTGCTGGGAGCAGGCATCGGGCTGATTGCCTTGCTGTATGGGGGCTGGCTTTGCCGCCGACAGGTTTGACGGTGTTTAACAGCCCGGCAATTTACCCGGCGGGCTCAGTGCACTACATTCAGGGTCAGGACTAATCGAAAAGGAATGACACGATGAAACTGCTGGGATTGCTACAACTGGCATTGGCGATTTATGCCATCGTCATGATTATCCAATCTTCCGCGGAAACCGGCGCCAAGGTGCTATGGGTGCTGCTGGTGCTTATCCTGCCGCTTGTTGGTCTGATCATCTGGGCACTGATGGGGCCGGGCTCTCCGCTGAAGCGTTAGCAACCGACCTTGGCTCTGCCTTTTTCTGCCAGTTCTCAGGCACACGGTAATAGCCTGTGTCCACACCCTGGAAGCGTGGCTGATTCACCACACGGCGCAACCGCTTGAGAGAGAAGTAGGGAATATCGCGTAGAATGATATTGGCAATCCAGGCGGGCACCACCCCGCCAGGATCCAACACGACTTCAATTGTGACTTCCACTTCTCCGGGCGCTACCGGTGAAAAACGGTAATAGCCTTCCATCTGCGGCATACGGACGTAGCCATCCTGCTCCGGCATGTTGCTTTCGTAGAGTGAAAACGGCATCACCAGATCGTAGGAATCCTTTTCCTGGTAGAACTGCACACGCAGTGGTGCGTCCCGATCACTCACAGGCCAGGGCAAACGGGTCGTTACGTAGACATCGCGCTTGAAGTGGGAATGGCGGCGCAGATCGCGGATTTCTGACACCATGTGCATGAAAGACGCCACAGCATCATAGTCATCCATAAGCACGCCGATGGACTTGAAGTCCTCGACCGGCATTCGTGCGATGCCCCGAAAGGTTTTCAGGCGGGAGCTGTCGTCATCCTGGCGGAATACCCGAATATCATCCCGTTCGGTCACCATGATCCAGCTGGCATCCGCAGCCAGGCTCACTTGCCCCCCCATCAAGGCCAACAGCACCAGCAATAGTCTAGTCAGCATTTGCTTTCCCGACATTCCCCAATATAAAAAACGGCAGCCGCTCGGCTGCCATTCGCTGTGCTGGCACTGTATCCTCGCCAGAACAACGTCGATACAGAATGTTTACGATAGCGTGACTCAGCCCACAGAAATGCTGGCACTATGACATGATACAAAAGTACTAGCCGGGTTTACAGATAGGGCTCCATCAAATGCGCCAGCGCATTTCTCACACGACGCCAGGGCGCCATATCACGAAAAGCCGCGGTATCCATTCGGCGGCAATCTGGCAGTCGCTCATCTATGGACCCATCGACTGTGCCAGCGAGCTGGTCGCTGTAACATTCCAGATCAAACTCGAAATTGAGCCGCAAACTGCGCGCGTCCCAGTTTCCGGAACCCAGCATCACCCAGTGGCCGTCAACCGTCATGACCTTGCTGTGATCAAAGGGCGGTGTCGACAGGTACAGTTCAGCCCCTTCACTGACCAGCCAGCGTAATGCATGCAGGCTGGCCCAATGCACCATGCGAAGATTATTCTTCTGCGGCACGATCAGCTGTACCTGCACACCCTTGAGCATGGCCAGCTGTAAAGTGGCCAGGAGCGTCAAATCCGGCACAAAATAGGGCGTAACGATGCGAATACGGTGCTCTGCAGCACCAATGGCCGCCAGAAGTGTCAGCCGTCGCTTGTCAAAATCTGCATCCGGCCCGGCACTGATCCCCCGGGCCTTTACCTCTCCCAGCTGCGCCAGGCCACGGTAGCTGGTTTCAAGAAGTTCGCCGCAACTGAACAACCAGTCTGCCGCGAAGCTGCGTAGCAACTGTCCCACTACCGGCCCTTCCAGCCGCGCATGCAGGTCGGTAATAGAAGGAGGCGTTTGAATATAGCCTGCACGAATATTCATGCCGCCGGTGAAACCGGTTTCCCGGTCGACAATCATGAATTTACGGTGGTTTCTGAGATTAATGTAAGGCATTCGCCAAGGCGCCAGCGAGTAAAGGAAGCGCTGCACCGGCACCTTGTTGCGGCGCAACCGCCACACCACAGATGGCAGCGAATACAGGGAACCAACCCCATCCACCAGCACCCGCACCTTCACCCCGCGCTGGACTGCCCGAGCGAGAGCTTCCACCACCGGCCGACCGGCAGCGTCATTACCAAAAATGTAGGTCGCCAGAAAAATGCTTTCGTTGGCGCTCTCGATCGCGTCCAGCATTTGCTGATAGGCCGCCGGCGCATCCAGGGGCGTAATGCGGTTACCGTCGGTAAGAGGCAAATGGGTCAGACGCCCTACCAAGCGGCTCAACTCCTGAAAATGCCCATGCAGTGGCAGGGGTTCAGCCGCCACACGCCAGCCTTCATCGGTCTCGATCTTGCCACCGGTGAGCTGCCGGGCACGGCGGCGGATACGGTTCACGCCCAGCAGGAAGTACAGCAGAGCACCAAACACCGGCACCAGCCAGACCAGCACGGTCCAGGCCGCTGCGGCCCGGGCATCGCGCTTGTTCTGTGAAACATGGATGGTGACCGTGATGGCCAGGGCGACACTGATCATGGCCGCCAGATGCGGCCAGAACGGTTCCAGCCGCAGCAGCCAACGGTCAACCCCCTGCCCCCACTGCGTTACGAATGCGTCCATTCCTCTCCTTGCCGGACCGCCAGAATTCACCTTGTCTCGATACAGTGCAATGCTGGCAACATAGCACAAATCCCTGTTTTAACGGGTAGTTACCTCTGTCACACCGGTGACATTTTTGCGCTTTCCGTCCCGTTTCACTAGAATGCGCCCTCTTTTGGGTCAGTGACTGCACACTGGCAGCGTCCTGCTTCCCCGCTAATGGCTGGAAGATGGGCAAGACCCAGGTCCCTCGCGTCCCTAGTGGCGTACAGCGACGAGCCACGGCTCGTGTTCAGTACCGGCCGCCGCCGGTCATCAGTAGTAATAACTAATTCCGCTGGTTTAGGCAGCCAGTGTACCGGTGTTGGCGTGGCGTCTTCACGCAGCAACGCATCGGCACATGATGAGGAGCGTAACCATGCCCGAGACCAATACGGTTATTCCGCTGCACCAGAGCGAGCACACACAGTTTGATGAGCCTCGCCGCTTCAAGGTGTTCACCGCCAAACAACTGGACAAGATCGAGCCACTCAAGCGTCTGGATGACGACACCCGCTTCGCCATGGAGGTCGTTGCCAATGTCCTGCCATTCCGGGTAAACGAGTATGTCATCAACGAACTGATCAACTGGGACAAGGTTCCCGACGACCCGATCTACCAGCTGACATTCCCACAGAAAGGGATGCTGGCACCGGAGCACTTCGACCGGGTTGCCGATGCCATGCGCGGTGGCGACAAGGACCACATCAAGGCTGTGATCGCGGAGGTACGCGAGGCCCTGAACCCTCACCCGGCAGGCCAGATGGAACACAATATGCCGGAAGTGGATGGCGAGAAAATCGACGGCATCCAGCACAAGTACAATGAAACGGTGCTGTTCTTCCCCAGCCAGGGTCAGGTGTGCCACAGCTATTGCACGTTCTGCTTTCGCTGGGCCCAGTTCATCGGCGACAACGATCTGAAGATTGCCGCAAAGGAAGCGGGTCAACTCAAGAAATATATCCAGGCACACCCGGAAATCACTGATGTGTTGATCACCGGTGGCGATCCTTTGGTAATGAAAACCAAAAACCTGCGCGCTCATATCGAACCGTTGCTGGAACTGGAACAAATTCGCACCATCCGTATCGGTTCCAAAGCCCTGACGTTCTGGCCCTACCGGGTGGTTTCGGATGCCGACGCTGACGACCTGCTGGCACTGTTCCGCGAAGTCCAAGCCAGCGGAAAGCATCTGGCGCTGATGGCTCACTACAACCACTGGCAAGAGCTGGAAACCGACATCGCCAAAGAAGCGGTGCGACGTGTTCGTGCCACCGGTGCGGTCATCCGTGCTCAGGGACCGTTGCTGGCCCACATCAACGACAACGCCGATGACTGGGCGCGTCTGTGGCAAACCCAGGTAGAGCTGGGCATTGTGCCGTACTACATGTTCGTGGAACGCGACACCGGCGCCCGCCATTATTTTGAAGTGCCACTTGCCAAAGCGTGGAACATCTATCGGGACGCCATGAAACAGGTCTCGGGTATTGCCAGAACAGCCCGCGGCCCGAGCATGTCCAGCCACCCGGGCAAGGTCGAGATCCAGGGCGTCACCGAGATCAATGGCGAGAAGGTCTTTGCGTTACGGTTCATCCAGGGCCGCAACCATGACTGGGTCCAGCGTCCCTTCTTTGCCAAATACAACGAACAGGCAACGTGGCTGAACCACCTGGAACCGGCTTTCGGTGAAGACACCTTTTTCTTTGAGGATGAGCTGGCCGCCATGGAACGCGGATAGCGGCCCCGAGAACCTGCGCCCCACTTTGCGGGGCGCAGGTTGGCGCTAAGCAACCCAAGCCTCCCCCCATCGCCCCAGCAACAGCAACAGCAACCCGGATGTTCAAATACCTCTCCCACGCCCCAAACCTGACATGGTTTCCAAACACAATTACGCTAATACTTCCCGGGTACGACGACCTTTCTTGTTTGGAGAACCCCATGAAAAAAGGCTTGGCTAGCGCCCTTGGCGCCGTAATGCTCACCGGCTGTCTCGGTCAGAACGCCCTGTTCGATACTGTGCAGGACTGGAATGCCGATGCGACCGATAACAAATTTGTTAATCAGGTGATTTCTTTCGCCTTCTGGTGGATCCCGGTTTACGGCTTGTCGTTGCTCGGTGACATTATCATCTTCAACTCCATTGAGTTCTGGACTGGCACAAACCCGATCAGCCAGGAAGGCGCCAGAGTCGCAGGCACCACCGAAACCGTCACTGACGGCCTGGGCAACGAAGCCCAACTGACCTACCACGCTGATGGTTCCATCGGCGTGCTGGCCACCAGCGGAGACGTGGCGGAAAGTTACACCCTGATCAAGGAAGGCAGCAAAGTGATCAAGGTGCAGAACGGACAACGTGAAGTGCTTGGCTCCATTATGCTCTGAGACGATGTAACGATGTGACGATGTGACGATGCGCAGGCAAGCATTGCTTCCTGCGCATCAACACAGACGAGACAGCGTAATCAGCGCCTGCTCTACCCGGTTATCCCATTTTACCGCGCAGTTAAGACGCAGGCAGTTGGTAAACTTCCCGGTAGCGGAAAACAAGGCACCCGGCGCAAAACTCACCCCCTGCTCCTGAGCCTGTTCGATCAACTCTGACGTATCAATGTCACCGGGCAACTCCAGCCAAAGCACAAACCCTCCGGCAGGTCGGCTAACCCGTGTTTCGGCAGGAAATAACTGCGTTACACGCTCCGTCATCCGGGCAACACTGCGAGCGTGCTCACCGCAAACCTGACGAAGATAACGGTCGTAGTGCCCTCTCTCCAGATAACGAGCCAGCGCCAGCTGGGACGGCGTAGAAACCGACACCGTATTGATGAACTGCAGATAACGCGCCTTTTCGGTGTAAGCATCCGGGGTCACCATCCAACCCACACGCAATCCCGCCGACAACGTCTTGGAGGAAGACGAGCAGTAGAAAACCTGCCCCGTTGAATCCCAGCTCTTGATCGGTCTGGGTCGCCGCCCGGTCAACGGAAGGTCCCCATAGATATCATCCTCCACCAGCGGTACCCGGTGTCTGGCCAGCAAGGCCAGCAAAGCTTGCTTTCGCTCATCCGACAGGCACACCCCCAACGGGTTCGAGAAATTACCCACCACCACGCAGGCAGATACCTTCCAGCGTTCCAGCGCCAGAGTGAGTGCGTCCAGGGAGATGCCGGTCTCAGGATCCGTGGGAATCTCCAGAGCCTTGAGCCCCAGTGACTCAATCACCTGCAGCAACCCATAGTAGGTCGGAGACTCAATGGCCACCGTATCTCCCGGCTGAGTGACCAGTTTCAGGGCTATCGCAACCGATTCCTGACAACTGTTGGTAACCAGTACCTGCTCAGGGCGAGTGGGACACTGCAAGGCGGCCATACGACGTGCAATCTGGGTGCAGAGTTCAGGCGCGCCGGGGGGAAATTCGTAGCCCACGCAACGTCTTCGTTGTTCGCGAAGCACCCCGTGAAAGACTTTTTCCATGGTCGCCACCGGCATGTACTCCGGGGCCGGCACCGCCGCCCCCAGGTTAACGATCGCCGGATTATTCACATTCTGCAGAATCTGTAATACCCGCTCCTGCCCGGTGATACGACGCGGCCGCCGGCTCGCCCGGGCGACCCTGGGAGGTTCAAGCTCGGCAAGCGGTGGACAGACGTAATACCCGGATCTCGACCGTGCTTCCAGGACACCTCGCTGCTCCAATTCCCGACAGGCATTCACCGCGGTAGAGACACTCACCTGATGCTGTGCCGCCAACATGCGCACCCCGGGTAACCGACTTCCCACGGGATACGCCTGCTCGCGAATCAGTTCCTGAAGGGTATCCGCAAGGCGTTGATACAAAGTCATGGCAATTACCGATACAGATAGCGTCACAACAGGCAGCACAGTTTTATAAAAACACAATCTGTACTGCATCAATTTTGTTTTCTTATATCTGTATCGATACAGCTTGTCCACCTACTCTGGAACACCTTCCAGAGCCAATGGATGCCAGCCATGCCAATGGAGCAGATTTTCGCCCTTGTCGGCTTTGTTGCCGTAATGACCGGAACCCCCGGCCCCAACAACCTGATGCTGGTTTCTTCCGGCGCCAACGCCGGCTTCATTCGTTCGTTGCCGCATATTCTGGGTATCGTGATCGGCTGTCAGATCATGCTGCTGTGCATCGCGCTGGGGCTCGGCCAGCTGCTGACTCACTCCCCCTCTCTGATCAACGGGTTGCGCATAACCGGTGCCCTTTATTTACTGTGGCTGGCCTGGCAGCTGGTGCGAAACCGCTCCCTGCAGGACCACCCGCAGCAGCAACAGCCCCTGACCTTTATCCAGGCGGCGCTGTTCCAATGGGTTAATCCCAAAGCCTGGATGATGACGTTGACCGGGGTGGCCACTTTTACCCAACCCCACAACTTTACCGCCAGCATGCTGCTGCTTGCCGGCACCTTCGTGGTTGTGGGTTTGCCGCTGATCAGTAGCTGGAACCTGTTTGGCGCGGCATTAAAGAACGGCTTGAAAAAAGGGCAACGTCTGCGGTATTTCAATCGCGTCATGGCGGTACTGCTGGTTGCCTCCTTGTATCCCACCTTTGGCATACAACCCAGTCAGGCCAGCGAGGTGCAACCGAGCTCCTCCCCCGCGCCTCAGCCAGAGCGGAAACGGGACAAGCTGGAATGGTGGATGAGCGTGATGTAAACCAGCGACACACGTAAAGTCAGGGCAGAAAACTGCCTTGGCCCTTCCTCCCTTCGACGGACTCCCTTAGGCTTGGCGTTTGGCAATGCTATCCAAGGAATGTCCATGCAAAACGGGCTGATGGTGCTACACAGCAACCGTCTGGAAACCCTCACTGAACTGGTGGCGGACTGGCTTCGTCGCCAGCCGTTGTCCCCGTTGGAAACAGAGACGTTTCTGGTGCAATCCAATGGCATGGCCCAATGGCTGAAACTGCAACTTGCCCAATCTCTGGGGATCAGTGCCGGCTACCAGTTCCAGATGCCCGCCCGTTTTTTATGGAACGCCTATCGCGCCGTGCTGGGGGAGGAACAGGTCCCACGCACTTCGCCCTTCGACAAATCCCGGTTGCTGTGGCGTCTGTATCGTTTGCTGCCGACTCTGCTGGACGATCCACACTTCGGCCCGCTACGGCACTTTCTTACCGATGACCAGGACTGTCGCAAGCGGCACCAGTTGGCGGAACGGTTGGCGGATCTCTATGACGCCTACCAGGTGTATCGCGCCGACTGGCTGACCGACTGGGAAGCCGGCCGCGATCAACTGCGCAAGGCCCACGACCGCAACGCCCACGATGAT
Source organism: Alcanivorax sp. P2S70 (assembly GCF_000475295.1). NCBI lineage: Bacteria > Pseudomonadati > Pseudomonadota > Gammaproteobacteria > Oceanospirillales > Alcanivoracaceae > Alcanivorax > Alcanivorax sp. P2S70. The sequence goes on along the minus strand of NZ_AXBZ01000076.1, from coordinate 203,826 downwards.
TTCCCCGACAGCCAGCGCTGGCAGGCCCATCTCTGGCGCGCCGTACTGACAGACATGGACGACGACAAACAGGGCCTCAGTCGCAGCGCCATCCATGACCGCTTTATCGAAACGTTGAAGAGCGGCGAAACGCCACCCGGCCTGCCGCGTCGCCTGATCATCTTTGGCATCAGCGCCCTTCCCCAGCAATCCCTGGAGGCCCTCGCCGCACTCAGCCAGCACTGCCAGATCCTGATGCTGGTGCAGAACCCCTGCCAGCACTACTGGGCAGATATCGTGGAAGACCGTCATCTGCTACGGCGTCAACTGGACGAGCGCAAACGTCACCTCGACCTGCTGCCAGAGAACCGGGTCAATCCGCTGCTGGCCGCCTGGGGCAAACAGGGCCGGGACTTTATCGGGCTGCTCTATGATCACGATGATCCGGACAGCTACCGCAGCGCGTTCCAGAACCAGATCGACCTGTTCACGGATTTGACACCGGGCACGCTGCTGGAACAGTTGCAGCAGGATATTCTCGATCTGGAACCGCAGCCGGCTCCGGATCAGCGACCGCTCCTGCAACCGGATTCGTCCCTGCATTTCACCATCGCCCACAGCCCCCAGCGGGAGGTAGAGATCCTGCAGGATGCGTTGCTGAAACGCTTTGCCGAGGACCCCACCCTGCAGCCCCGGGACGTGATTGTGATGGTGCCGGATATCGAGGCCTACGCGCCCTACATTGATGCGGTGTTTGGTCGCATGGAGCGGGAGGATCCCCGCTACCTCCCCTACACCCTCAGCGACCGCAGTGCCGGTGCCGCCTCGCCCATGGCCCAGGCCATGGAATCCCTGCTGCACCTGCCCCAATGGCGCTTCACCGCCAGCGACATTCTCGACCTGCTGGAGGTGCCTGCAGTGCGCCAGCGCTTTGCCATCGAGGAAAGCGACTTGCCCCAGCTGGCCAGCTGGATTGATCAGGCCCGTATCCGCTGGGGGCTCAACAGCGACCAGCGCCACACCCTGGACGTCCCCGGCTTTGAACAAAACAGCTGGGCGTTCGGGCTCAAACGCATGCTGGCCGGCTACCTGATGGGCGATGGCCCCGCCTGGAATAACATCCAGCCGCTGGACGAAGTAGCAGGGCTGGGCGCCGAGCTGGCCGGGCGACTGTCACGGTTGCTGGAGAGTCTGGAACAGCACTGGCAGGCCTTCCGGGACAGCGCCACTCCGACCCAATGGCAGCTGCGTTTCAGCCAGTTGCTGGACGATCTGTTTGCCCCCGACGAACAGGACGATCAGGGCCTCGATGCCGGCCTGCGCGATGCCCTCAACGACTGGCTGGCGGCCTGTGGCGAAGCGGATTTCGACAAGGCCCTGCCACTGACCGTGGCCCGCCGCCCATTACTCGATGCACTCAATTCCGAAAGCCTGTCGCAGCGTTTTATGGCCGGCCGCATCAACGTCTGTACCCTGATGCCCATGCGCGCCATTCCGTTCCGCCATGTCTGCCTGTTGGGCATGAAAGACGGCGATTACCCCCGCCCGCAGCAGCCCATGGATTTCGACCTGATGCGCCAGTGGGGCAACTATCGCCCGGGGGATCGCTCCCGGCGGGACGACGACCGTTACCTGTTTCTGGAAGCCCTGCTCAGCGCCCGCGACAGCCTTTACATCAGCTGGACCGGCCGCAACGTGCGCGACAACAGCGAACGTCCGCCTTCGGTACTGGTGGCCCAGCTGCGCGATCACATCAACCAGCGCTGGCACTGCGATCAGGGCGACCCGGTGGAGGCCCTCACCCAGGCCCATCCCCTGCAGCCCTTCAGCGGCCAGTACTTTGATGCCGCCAACGATGCTCTCGACACCTATGCCAATGAATGGCGTGTACTGCATGATGGCGAGGCCCCGCAGGTGGACAATCGCCAACCATTGCCGTCACTGGACGTGGACGAACCGGTGAACTGCAGCGTCCTGGGTCGCTTCCTGAAGCAACCGGTGGCGCATTTTTTCGAACGCCGGCTCAAGGCAAAACTGAAACTGGAACGCCAGGTACTCGAAGACAGCGAACCTTTCGGTTTCGATGGGCTGCAACGTTATCAACTGCAGGATCAGCTGATCAGTGACGCCTTGCAGGCGGGTCCGGAACAGGCACAAAGCACCATGCAGGCCACTCTGAACCGGCTGGCCGCCAGCGGCGACCTGCCCCTGCATCCGTTTGAAGAAGGTAGCCGTGACAGCCTGCTGGTGCCGCTGGCCGATCCGCTGGACGATTACTTTGCCCTGTTGGCCCAGAGCGGCAGCCCGCAGCCCCAGCAGGAAATCCGTCTGACCGCTGGCCCCCTGCCACTGGAAGACTGGCTCACCGATCTGCGCGGCGCCACCGCCAACCCCCAGCGGCTGGTCCTGCAGACCGGCAGGCTGGAAAACCGTTACGACAAGCTGTGTCGCGACTGGGTAATTCACCTGGCTGCCTGTGCTGCCGGCTACCCGCTCACCACCCGCATACAGGGCCAGGATGGGCGCTTTACCTTGCTACAGTTGACCCAGCAGGCAGCCCAGCAGCATCTCGACCAGCTTGGTCATGCCTGGCAACAGGCGCTCTGCCATCCACTACCGGTGGCCTGTGCCACCGCCTTTGCCTTCCTGGCGGAAGAAGATGAAGAGAAAGGCGTGAAAGCAGCAAGGAACAAATACACCAGCAGCGATTTCAGCCGAGGGGAAGTGGATGACCCGTCACTGGCCCGCGCCTGGCCGGATTTCGATACGCTCTGGGCACAGACAAAAGAGGAAGAACCGCTGTTTCTTTACTGGACAGAACAACTCTATGCGCCCCTCTTCCTGAACAGCCAGTGGGCCGAACTGGGGGACCTGTCATGAGCCATAACGACGGATGTCAGTCCCCACCGCTACCGATCACCTTCCCTCTGCATGGCACCCGGTTGATCGAAGCCAGCGCCGGTACCGGCAAGACCTTCACCCTGGCAGCGCTTTATCTGCGCCTGGTGCTGGGCCATGGTGACGACCGGGCCTTCCACCGCCCGCTGCTGCCACCGGACATCCTGGTGGTGACCTTCACCGAAGCCGCCACGGAAGAATTGCGCGAGCGGATTCGGGACCGTCTGGCCGATGCCGCCCGTACCTTTGCCGACCCGGACGCCACTGCCAGCGACCCGGTGCTGTCACAACTGCTGGCCGACTACGCCGAGCCGCAGGCGCGCAAGCAATGCGCCCAGCGCCTGGATGCCGCCGCCCAGTGGATGGACGAAGCGGCCATCTACACCATCCACGGGTTCTGTAATCGCATGCTCAAGCAGCATGCGTTTGATTCCGGCAGCCTGTTCAGCCTGGAACTACAGGAAGATGCCAGCGATGACCAACTGCAGGCGGCACGGGATTACTGGCGCAACATCATCAACCGCTTCCCGGTGAGTGCCGCCAACCAGTTGCAAAGCGAAGGACTGGGCAACCCGGATGCCCTGCTCAAGCAAGCCCGTCCCCTTCTGGGGCTCAAGGAAGCCGATCCGGCGAACCTGCCAGACAGTGTCAAAGAATGGCTGACGCAAACCGATCCCCAGGCCGAGCTGGACCGGCTCGCTCGCCAGCAACTGGCGGAGGCCTTGCCGGACTTTCTTCACTGGGTACGTGACGCCCAGGAGAACAAGTGGCTGAACGGCAACAGCTACCGGGCGAAAAGTGTGCCCGGCATGCTCAAGCTCCTGAAGCGCTTCGCCAAGGGTGAAGGCCTGCGCGACAAGGATTATGACGTCCTCTTCAAGTTTTCTGAAGACGGCATGAAGCTGACCAAGGCGGGTCAGGACCACCGTCCGGACTTCCTGTTCTGCAAGACGCTTGATCGGGTCCTGATGGGGCGCGAAAACACCCGCCTGCCACGCACGGACCTGCTGGCCCATGTGGCCGCCTGGATTGACCGGCGGGTGGACCAAGTGCGCCGCCAGACCGCGACGCTGGGCTTCGATGACATGCTCACACGCCTGCGCGATGCCCTGGAAGGGTCCAACGGCGAGCGGCTGGCCGCGGTGATTCGTGAACAATTCCCGGTAGCGCTGATCGACGAATTTCAGGATACCGATCCGGTCCAGTACGGGATTTTCTCTGCACTCTATGGGAATCAGCCGGAGATCGGCTGGTTCATGATCGGCGACCCCAAGCAGGCCATCTATGCATTCCGCGGCGCGGATGTATTCACGTACCTGAAAGCCCGCACGGCCACCGAAGGCAACCACTACACACTCAAAAAGAACTTCCGTTCTGCCCATGCCATGGTCTCCGCTGTAAACGAGTTGTTCACTTACAGCGACCAGACCTTTGGTGATGTCTTCCGTATGGCCAAAACCGGCAGCCCCTTTCCTTTCGACCCGGTGGAAGCCCAGGGGCGCAAGGAACAACTGGAAGTGGATGGGCAGGTCAAAGCGGGCATCACACTGTGGGTGGAAGACCGCGACAGAGCGATCAGTGCCGGTCAGTACCGCCAGCAACAGGCGGACCGTTGCGCCACCGAAATCGCCCACCTGCTCAACGGCGCGGAAAAAGGCGACACCGGTTTCCGCAAAGACGAACAATTCCGGCCGCTCCAACCCAACGACATTGCCATCCTGGTTCGTGACCGCACCGAGGCCAAAGCCATTCGTGATGCATTGATGGAACGTGCGGTGCGCAGCGTGTATCTGTCTGATCAGGATTCCGTCTTTGCCCAGCCGGAAGCGATCGACCTGTTGCTGATCCTGCACGCCTGCGCCAACCCGGAATCGGACAGCAAGGTGCGCAGCGCCCTGGCCAGTGCGTCACTGGATATAGCCTATACGGAACTGGATGCCATCAACCAGGATGAGGTGCGCTGGGAGCGCATGGTGGAACAGTTCCATGGCTATCGGCACCAGTGGCAACAGCAAGGCGTGCTGCCCATGCTGCGCAGTTTGTTGATGGATTTTCATGTCCCGGTGCGCCTCAGCCAGAGCCTGGATGGCGAGCGGGCACTGACCAACCTGTTGCACCTGTCTGAATTGCTGCAGCAGATGGCCACTCAACTGGATGGCGAGCAGGCCCTGATTCGCTATCTGGAAGAAACCCTCGAACAGCAGAGTAACAGCAGCAAGGAAAGCATCCTGCGGCTGGAAAGTGATGACGACCGGGTCAAGGTAATCACCATCCACAAGTCCAAGGGGCTGGAATACCCGCTGGTGTATCTGCCCTTTATTTGCAGCTTCCGCCCCGCCGACAAGAGCAAGCCGCCGCTGCGTTTCCATGATGATGACCGGCTGCATGTGTCACTGGAGCCGGATGCAGAAGACGAGCGCAAGGCTGACGAAGAGCGCCTGGCGGAAGACATGCGCCTGCTCTATGTGGCACTCACCCGGGCCTGCCATACCTGCACCCTGGGCATTGCCCCCTACGTGAAAGGCAACGGTAAAACCAACCAGCTGGAGAAAAGTGCCATTGGCCGCCTGCTGTTTGGTGACGGTGTGGAAAATGAAAAACTCACCGAAACACTGAGGCCAGTCATCAGCGACTCGGTAAGCGTGATCGCGCCACCGCAGAGCAATGATCTGCCGTATCAACCGGCCACCCGGAAGCCGACCCTGAAACCGGTACAAGTGCCCCCCCGACATCAACGCCAACCCTGGTGGATTGCCAGCTACAGTGCCCTCAAGCAGGTTCAGGAAACCCTGGCCCCGGCGGACCCGCGCAGCGACCAGTTGGCCGAACAACCGGATCAGGACAGCATGCCGGAACAGGAGCCCTTGGCGGGTAGCATCCACGCCTTCCCGCGCGGCGCCGCCCCCGGCACCCTGCTGCATGATGTTCTCGAGCAGGCAGCAAACCAGGACTTTGTTGCGACCCTGGCGTCCCCTGCCCCCTTCGAACAGGTTGTGGCAGAAAAACTTCAGGCTCGCGGCTGGCAGGATCACACGGCGGTGATTGAGGACTGGTGGAAAACCGCCCTGCAAACCCCGTTACCGCTGGCCGCTGATCAGGTGGCACTGAGCGAGATGGCCACCTATGTGGCAGAGATGGAATTCATGTTGCCCGCCAACCAGGTGAGCGTGGCGGCACTGGATCAGGCCATTCGCGATGCCATCCACCCTGACCTGCCCCGCCCGCGACTGGAAGCTGACACCCTCAACGGCATGCTCAAGGGCTTTATCGATCTGGTGTTCGAACACCGCGGCAAGTACTACGTGCTCGACTACAAATCCAACTGGCTGGGCGTGGATGACAGCGCCTACACCTCCGACGCCATGACCCGTGCCATTCTCGACAAGCGTTACGAGGTGCAGTACGTACTCTACCTGCTGGCCCTCCATCGTCTTCTCAAGAACCGACTTGGCGAAGACTACAATCCGGATCAACACCTGGGCGGCGCCGTCTATGTGTTCCTGCGCGGCATGCAGGGGCCAGCCGCGGGCACGGTCTTCGACCGGCCGGCGACGGAGTTGATTGAAAGGCTGGATGCGATGTTTGGAGGCGAGGAATGAGAAGCAAGCTACAAGCTTCAAGCTACAAGCTACAACACGGGAAAGTCTGCAGCCGCCCTCCAACCTTTTTATCCGCGATTCACGGAAATGCGAACGCGGGCACGGCCTATCAAAACCCGATTGTCTGTTTCGCGCCTTGCAGCTTGAAGCTTGTAGCTTGCAGCTCATACCTCTGGAGGGGCAGCCATGCAATCTGATCTATTCTCCGCCCTCAACTGGGAAGACGCCCTGGAGCAACTGCGTGACGGAGGCCTGTTGCGGGATCTGGATGTGGCCATTGCCCGCTTTCTGCATCAGCAATGCAGCGAGGCAAGCTATGAAGTGCTGTTACTCGCGGCCTTTACCAGCAACCAGCAGGCCAGTGGCCATCTCTGTCTGGATTTTGAAAATGACGCCCTGAGCACGCAGCTGTGGGGCACATCACCGCCTGCGGAACTGACGCAGTTACTCCCCGGGACACCGGACCAATGGCTCACAGCCTTGCAGCAAAGCCCGCTGGTCAGCAACGACGGCAGCACACCGCTGGTGCTGGATCAGCATCGACTTTATTTGCGCCGTAGCTGGTCACAGGAACGGTCGGTTGCCGACGCCATTGCAGCACGGCTGGCCACGCCTTCCGGACTGTCTGCACAGCAACTGCATGGCCCGTTGCAGGCGCTCTTCCCTGACAGTGGTAACGGCACCAACTGGCAACAGGTGGCCTGCGCGCTGGCCAGCCGCGTTGGAATCGGCATCATTACCGGCGGGCCGGGGACCGGCAAGACCACCACAGTGGTAAAACTGCTGGGCCTGCTGCAAAGCCTGGCCATGGAAAACCATCAGCGCCTGCGCATTCGTCTCGCCGCCCCCACCGGCAAAGCCGCCGCACGACTCACCGAATCCATTGGCGACCAGGTCGCCGCCTTGCCGGTATCTGATGCGGTTCGCGACAGCATTCCCACCGACGTGACCACCCTGCACCGTCTGCTGGGCACCCGGCCAGATTCGCGGCACTTCCGTCATCACGCCCACAATCCCCTGCACGCGGATCTGGTAGTGGTAGACGAAGCCAGCATGATCGACATGGACATGATGGCCAGCCTGCTGGCGGCCCTGCCCGCCCATGCGCAACTGATCCTGCTGGGCGACAAGGACCAGTTGGCCAGCGTAGAAGCCGGCGCAGTCATGGGCGATTTGTGCCGCCATGCCTTTGAGGGACGTTACCACGCCGACACCGTGGACTTCGTGGCACAGAGTTGTGGCGCCGACATTCGTGACTTCTGTGAAGAACCCGACCAGCCCGGCACGGCACTGGCACAGTCCACGGCCATGCTACGGACCAACTGGCGCTCCAAAGACAGCCCCGGCATCGGCGCCCTGGCTACCGCCATCAATCAGGCGGACCTGGGCAAGTCACGGGCGGCATTCCGGGATTACCCCGAGAGCCTCAACCGTCACCGGTTGCAAAACGACAATACACAGCTGGAAAACCTGTTGGTGGAAGGCAGCGCAGGTCACGCCGGCTTACGCAGCCTGTTTGCCGCGGTGGACTCCCCGCCCGGCAACGAAGAACGGGATCCATGGGCAGCGGGTCTGCTCAAACAGTTAACCCACCAGCAATTGCTCAGTGGCCTGCGCAGCGGCCCCTTTGGGGTAGAGCAGCTCAATCAGCGCCTCACCCATTACCTGCAACAACAGGATCTGGCACCGGAACGGGAGTGGTATGCGGGCCGCCCGGTGATGATGACACGCAATGATTACCAGCTGGGGCTGATGAATGGCGATGTGGGCCTGACGCTCCCCGGCGAGACCGATGACAACGGCAACCACCGGTTGAGGGTGGCCTTCCAGTTGCCCGACGGCCGAATCAAGTGGGTGCTGCCTTCGCGGCTGGACGGGGTAGAAACCGTGTACGCCATGACCGTGCACAAATCCCAGGGTTCGGAGTTTCGTCACACCTTGCTGGTGCTGCCGGATACGCCGCACCCGCTGCTGACCCGGGAGTTGGTTTACACCGCGATTACCCGCGCTCGTGATACCTTTACCCTGCTGGAGTTCGGCAAACCGTCCGTGCTGGAAAGTGCCATTCGCAAGCCGACCTGGCGAGCCTCCGGGCTGGCAGACCGGCTCCAGGGCTGAGTTGGCAACAAACGGAGAGCACCAGACGCCTCTGCCGGCATCCGCCTCCGCCCGCCCCGTAGACCTACCCTGCGGGGCCATCGCCGATTAGAATCCGCATCTGAATCTGTTGAGCCACACTGCACACAGGACCGCAACCCGTCATGTCATCCGAATTGACCCAGCCCGCCTCCACGCTCGAGTACCTGCGCCGCATCGAATCCAGCAAGCTGTTTCAGGGCGCGGTCATTGCCATCATTATCCTGTCGGCACTGACCATCGGCGCCAATACCTACACCCTGCCACCGCTATTCAGCGACACCCTGGCGCTACTGGACAACGCCATCACGGTTTTCTTTCTGGTAGAAATTCTGTTCCGCCTGGGCGTACACCCCGACAAGAAGCGGTTCCTGCTGGATGGCTGGAATCTGTTCGATACGCTGGTAGTCATCGGCAGCCTGATCCCCATGGACAATGCCGAAGTGGTTCTGCTGGGCCGGCTACTGAGGGTATTTAGGGTATTGCGACTGGTATCGGTGGTGCCGGAACTGCGCTTCCTGATCAACTCGCTGATCAAGGCCATCCCGCGCATGGGCTACATCGCACTGTTGATGTTCATCATTTTCTATATCTACGCGGCCATGGGCTCCATGTTCTTCTCCAGTGTCGATGAAACCCTGTGGGGGGATGTGGCCATCTCCATGCTGACCTTGTTCCGGGTGGCCACCTTCGAAGACTGGACCGACGTGATGTACGCCACCATGGAAAGCTACCCGTTAAGCTGGCTGTATTACCTCAGCTTTATTTTCCTGACCGCGTTCGTCTTCCTGAACATGATGATCGGGGCCATTCTGGAAGTGATGAGCGAGGAACAAAATGCCAAACAAGCGGAGCAGGCCCATGACGAGCGCGAAAAAATGACACGGCAACTGGCAGAGATGCAGTCACAGCTTACCGAGCTAACCGCCCTGATCAAAGCCCGCAAAGAGTGAGTTCTTCTTTTTCACGCCTCACGCAGCCTGATTATTTGCCAGCATTAAAAAGGGACACCTTTGTGTCCCCGGGAAACCTCTGGCTAGCGCCGGCGTTATGCCGGCTGTCTCAGGGATTTCTTGTCAATCTTGCCAACGGAGGTCAGCGGAATCGCATCAATAAAGAACACTTCCTTGGGGACTTTATAGGGCGACATGTTTTCCCGGCAGAAACCTTCCAGCTCGACCTTTAGCGCTTCTTCAGACTGTTGGCAATCCGGGGTCCGCTCCACGTATAGCTGAACAACGTCATTGCCTGGACGTTTAGTATCAGCGCGGCCAACAACGGCACACATGGCAACCCAGGGCAGGCTTTGTACCTTGCCTTCCACTTCCACGGAAAACACTTTGTAGCCCCCCACAATCAGCATGTCCTTGCTGCGGTCGCAGACACGAACGAAACCGTCTTCGTCCATGACGCCCACGTCCCCGGTGTGCATCCACAACTTGCCGTCCATCTCACGCAAGGATTTCTTTGTCGCTTCAGGCATTTCCAGATACCCCTGCATGACCTGCGGACCGGAGGCGATAATTTCGCCAGCTTCGCCCAGCGGCATCAGGGTGGTGCCATCTTCAGCATCCACGATACGCACATCGGTGCCCGGCAGGGGAATACCCACATGGGCTTCCTTGAAGTGCGAGGCCGGGTTCAGGGTGATCACCGGGCTGGTTTCGGTCATGCCATAGACTTCACAGAACTTGCCTGCACCCACCACGCTTTCCAGCTTCTGGACTTCCTCCTTGGCGAACGGAGCCGCACCGGAAATAGCCATCCGCAAACCGGAGAAATCCAGGCTCTTGAACGTTTCATTGGCGCACAGCATCTGATAAAGCGCGGGCACCGCGGCCAGCACGGTTGGGGTGCGTGCTTTCATTTCGCTGACGAAGTGATCGATATCACGCGGGTCCGGGATCAGCAGAAACGTGGCAGCGGTGCGCAGCGCGTTAAATACCACCGCCGCACCACCGATGTGGAACAACGGGAAGGCGGACGCCACGGTTTCTTCACCGGTGCGGTAGCCATAAAACTCGTTGGCCTGCAGGTTATTCATGAACAGATTGCGTGAGGTGAGCTTGGCCCCCTTGGGCAAGCCGGTAGTCCCCCCGGTGTACTGCAGGTACAGCACCTTATCCATGTCTACACGGGTGTCGACAGGCTCCGCCGTGGCTGGCAGGTGGTCATGCAGGGAAATCCCCTGAACGCCTTCCACCGTGGCGTTAATCGCTTCACCCTGCCCGGTCATGATATCCATGGGCCCGGAGACGATCACCGTCGACAGGGTAGGTACCTTCCCCAGCACCGGCTGGACTGAGGTTTGCCAGAACGGCACCAGCGTCATAAGAATCTTCACCTTGGCATCATTGGCCTGGTGAGTAATTTCTGGCGGGGTCATCAGTGGCGAAATACTGGTGGTCACCATGCCAAGGCGGGCGGCAGCAATAAAACCAATCACATATTGCGGCGTGTTGGGCAACTGCATGCCCAGCACGTCGCCTTCACCCGCGCCTTGTGCCGCAAACAGGGCCGCCATGCGGTCTGCCAGTTCATCCAGCTGCTTGTAGGTGATTGCCTGCCCCAGAAATACCAGCGCTTCGCGATCCGGGAATTGTGATGCATAGCCACGAACATAATCCGACAGGGTTTTTTCCGGCAACTCAGGCAGGGTATACCAGTCCTTGCCAAGAGATTCATAGGTGGACAGCCAGGGACGATTTTCCTGATTCATTTGAGCACCTTAAGCGTATTGTTCACATTATTGGCTTCAGCGTTTCCGGAAACTTCCAGCGCATGGCAATCGAGGTTCCATCCGCTTGCGTACAAGGGTTGCCTGCGACCACCCAGCGGCGTCGCCCGGCGACCCCGGCAGCCATTCAACCGGAGAATTCGATCTCCAAGATAGAGGCTGTTGAGCAAGAGGTCTTTAGCCAGAACTGCCATCCGGTGTTGATGTTTGATCATGTAGAACATCGCTTTTACGGCATCTGTACATTGACACTGTCAACAGCCCGGCCATGCCCTGTATTGCCTGATTATTCAAAGAGATAACCACAGGCTCACGACCGGATTAAAAAGACAAAAAAGGAATTTTTGTATAGGGAAAAGAGTCAAACGAGGCAGCATTCGTAGACAGTTACGTATCGATTTTCAACTGGAGGCCAAGCGGCATTACCGCGCCTGCGGAGGTAAAAAATGACCTGGCCTTGTACCTTTTGAGGAGGTTGCAGACACAGGTCAAACGCACACGACTAACAACAACGAAGCAGCCCCTCAGGGGATCGTTTCCCCCTGAACAGATTGGTGAAGTACCAAAGCCATGGCCGCCACGCGATTCAATGCATCAACCGACAAGGTTGCACCGGTAATGCCGTCTACCGGCCCCGACAGCGCATTGTTCCCGGTCAGCCTTAGTCCCAGGTACTGCTTGCGAAAAGCAGCCTGATGAATTTCACCCCCCCGGGGTTCCCGATACACCAGCAGCTCAATGACCGCGATCTCACCCTCAGGATTAATGCCAATACCGATCGTCATTGGCATATCCTTGCTCTTTTCATCGATGATCCAGGCGCTGGTTCCATTTTGCAGCCAGTAACGCAGCCTCAGCCCGCTATAGCGATGCCCCAATGCCGCCTCAGCTCGCTTGCGAGTATCCCCTCGCAGCGGCATCAGCGAAATTGAAGGCACATTTTCGCCGTACACCTTGGCCAAGAAGGCCTCGGGTTTCAGGTATTCGGTTTCGTCGTAGGCCGCACCGGCCGGAAAGGCGATGAGCATGAGAATCCACATGCTCAGCCGGCACATGGTTGCCCAACGCCGTATACCCCTCATCAATTAACCAACCTTTCCTTGTCGAAAAAGGCCTCGATGAAGAACTGGTTAATTCCACCCAAGCGCTCCCCCTCAAGGCGAGCCATCGCTTCGTGATAGACCGCCTGGCGCTCCATATTTTTCGGCAACAATGCACCAAGAGTCCAGGCACCGGCACGCATCCAGCCGTAATTCATTTTTTGCCACCATCCATACTTCATTTCATATTGATCACGAATCCGCGGTGGTAGTTCGGCTGAAGTAATAATTTCTTGTCCCCACATCGGGACAACCATCCAGATCGACTGTGCTTTGAAAAGATCGTTTTTGAGGCGCATCGCCGCAGGGGTTACCGTGAGTTGCGGACTCGCCCACATGGCACGGTTGTATTCCATGAATTCGTTCCAGTCAGCCGGCAAGGCACTTTCAGGTATGCCGAACAACATGGCAAACAGCTTGGTCTCTTCATAGAAACGGTCTTTTTCCTGCTGGGTCAGCGGCTCTTCCATCTCTTCATACATATGAACGATGGTTTCCCAGAGAGTAGCGTGAACCCAGATCATGGCGTTGACTTCGTTGGCACGGTATTCCGAGCCACGTGCAAATGCACCACTCTCTTCAGGTAAGTTCCCTTCGATTTCCTCGTGAATATCCCTGACCTGATTAGCGGATGCCATGACCTGAGGCATGCTGCCGTAGGTCACGCTGAGAATATGGTAAAAGGTTCGACGGGCGCGCCCCAGCGGATCGTTACGAACCACAGAATGCTCATCAATACCTGCCGTCACCCACGGGTGTGCTACCTGGAGCAATAGTGCTCGGCCAGCACCAAAGCTGCCCGGCAAGGCCATACCGGACAGACGCCACATCATCGAATCCGGGCCATACAAACCCACGCGCGAATCCGGCAACTGATTATCATGAATCTTGCGAAGCTGCCTGCAGAAATCCGCTTCATCAATCCACCTTGGCAATGGCGCACTACCGTCACGCGGTACCAGAGTGCGAACCACATCGCCACCGCCGGACGGCTCTACAGACGCAGCGATCTCTTCATCTGTCAGATTTTGCCCGCACGGGTTAGTCAGGTACCCGGTTTCCGCCCGCACAATATCCAGACGCAAGTTCTTGTTTTCGCCATTGAACTTGATGTCCGCGGGTAATTTGTAATTGCCGGTAACCGACATGAAGTCATGGAAATAAATCTTCCAACCCTCTTCCTCAATTTTCTTCGCCAGATTAGTACCCTGCTGCGTGATCTTGGCGTCGGCCGTAGCTGGCAAGCCACGAATCCAATAGGACAACGAGCCTGCTTTCATCACCGACATCAGGTGCTGAGCGACCTTTTCAGCTTCATACCCGCCAATGACATCCAGGCTTTCATTTTCCGGCTCATAGATGTTGCCAAGAATAACTGCCTTGGGTTTACCCACAGGATTGTCACCAAGAATGGCCAGTTCGTAGTTCTCATCAATTTGCTTGAAGTAAAAATGGCTCTTGCTTTTGATCCCATCGGCGCGCAACTCCAGCGCTCCCTCAACCATCCATTCACTCAGTGTTTCAGGAGACTTGGGCACATAATCGGATTCTTTCAGGGAAGAGCACCCCTGCAGCGCCAGCAGCATCACCCCGGCAAGAAGGACTCTCGCATTTCTGCTCAGTACGTTCATGAGATTCTCAACTACGTTTTTTTGTTATGGAAAATGAGCAACGTTAAGGTGCCCACCGTCATTTGGCCTTTCGCTAATAGCGAAAATGCTATTCGTCCCTAAACATCACTCCGAACCCGATACAGTCTACTCAGCGTGAAGACACACCCGCCTGGTAAACGTCCGGATGAGCTTTAGCATCGTCAAACGCTTTTCTGGCCATGGGTATCAAACGCATCTTCTTCGGTGTTAGTGAATGCATTATCCGGTAGAAACCGCACCAGATCCGAAAACGACGCTCGTCTCCCTTACTCCATGGGATATCGAATTTTTCCCGAAATTGATGCGGCAAAGTGGCGCGCAGATTGAAACGCAGAAAACGTCCCATCACTGCACGGATCATTATCCAGGCCATGCTGGGTAGCCACTTGATGGGAGGCTTCGGAATTTCGAGATAATGGTTATGGGCTAACAAATCTGAAGCCACCTCTCCCATTTCCAGCTTGTCCTGAATCATGCCGTGGAAATAATCCCAATATTCGCTCTCGTTTTCCGGCAAATCCTGGTCCCTGATTCCCATCAACAACCCAAGCTGGCGCCATTCCTTGAACATGATGGTGCGCTGCTCGGTGGTGGGAGATTTTCCCAGCATTTCGTGCATTCGGATGGTCGCATCATATCCGGTGATATGTACCCAGCTATAGGCTTCCGGGTCCAGAGCAAAATACTTATTCCCATGCTTGTCCACTCCCTTGATAGAGCGATGCAGGTCGTACAGTTTGACGCCCATTTCAATCGCCTTCTGGGGACGTGCATAAACAATCGGCCAAAGCAATGCCGTGGAGCGCTTGGCTCGCCCCCACGGGTCTGTCTTGTAAACCGAATGCTCCCCTACCCCCGCATCGACGATGGGATGCGCAACCTGCAGAACAAATGCCTGGGGCAGCATCAGATTAAAACGCCAGGACCCAAAATCCTTCCAGGTCATGGAATCTGGCCCCAGCGGTTTCAGCACATCACGGCGCGATTGCTCAGGGAGTTGCGTCATCAGTTACTCCAGCCATCAATATTGAGACAAAAAATAAAATACGTCTCATTAATCGACATAACAAGACAATGAAACAAATTTGTTTCATTTGTCGACTGGTCGACTTGAGGATTTCCGGCAGACTGGACAGCCAACTAAATAAATAGCATATGTTTGTTTAATACAACGATACAAATATTGATTTATGTATCACTGTGTGTTTTTTTGAATTCGAAATCCTTTTGGGTCGATTTAACGCTACGGCTTACCCAAAAGCCCAACCAGCCCTCTTCCAACAACACCCAATACAGTGCTGGAGAAAAATAATGACGAATCGCTCACAGTTACGCCTCAGTATGTTGGTGCCCGCAGTTGCAGCTGCTATCACCGGCTGCGGCGGTGATAACCAACCGTTTGTTCCTCCCAAACCCGGCAATGCGCTGATTTATACCTATCCGGTGGAGGGCATGGTCGATGTCCCTACCGCGAGCAAAGCGTTGATGGTGTTTTCCAGCAAGGTCAGTGAAACCGCTGTCATGGCCAACTGCGCGGGCACCGCAGAAGCGCCCGTAGGCGGGTTTTGCGTTACTGGCCCTGATGGGCCGGTGGAGACCGCAAGCCACACCAATATCGCCAATGACGGTCACACTATCGAATTCAGCATGAAGGCGCTTAAACCGGGCACTACCTATCAAGTCTGGTTGCACAGGGAAGTCTCCCCCAGCGCTGAAAACCTGGATAACAGCAAACCTGTATTCAGCTTTACCACCCGGCAGGGAAATCCAATCAAGAGCCAACCCCCTGCAGTAATTGCCTTCAATCAGGATAAACCGGAAGCTTTTCTTGACGATACTGACGTCGCAGCGCAATTCCCGATCGTCGATATCTCGCCCGTACGGTTGACCTTCAGCGAACCCCTTTTTGACGACTCAGTCATACTCGGTGACTCCGTCCAGTTCATCAAAATCAGTGAAGACAACAGCGAAGAAGCGGTGGATGTGGACATGCTCGCTGAGCGACACTACATCACCCTGCAGCCCCTGCAGGATATGCTCCCCGATACGCGCTACGAGATCCGTCTTAGCGGTGAGATTATCGATCTGAACGGAGAAGCCCTTGCTCCGACAACCTACACTTTTATTCCTCGGGCCTCCAAGGTATCCCCGGAAACGGCGAACCCGCCCGTAGCCCAGACCCTGCAAACCTTTCCTGACATGGAAACTCCTGGCTACCCGGGTCGTTCCAAGATTACTGGCGGGCCAACCAACCAGTTCACACTGGAAAGCACGGCCTTGGGCATCAATGTTGCCAATTCACTTCCAAACGGTCTGGAAGCCTTCCTCGCAGATCCGCAGGCATTCGGGGGAGTTGTCACTCCGGTACTGGCGCGCAAGGGCCAGCAACTGCAACTGACAGGAATCGACCCGGCAAAGCTGGGCGGCGAAGTCCATACGGACCTCAGCACCGGCCTGATAACCGGCACCTTCCTCAGTAATGTGACGGGCTATCTCATGCCCAATATATATCGTCCCGCCGGGTTCCAGCCGGATGATGAGCGGGCTCCGCTGTATGTCTATATGGATTTCGATCTTGCCCTGCAAACCGAAAACCTGCAGGGCAACGCCACGCTAAACCAGAATCTGATGCACGTTCGAGCCATCGGTGTGGCCACAATCGAAAACCGCGCGCTGACCCTCGAAGTTTTCCGCACACTTGAACTGGACGTACTGGGCGGAGCAACAAAAGTCGCGGCAGACTTTAACCTTCAGGCGAGAAGCGACCCTGACATCGCCATTGATTTCAACAATTACGATGCCCCAAGAGTGACAGGGACTTACCCGGCAAACCACAGGTTGGGGTGGAAACCAACGACAATATATTACTGTCTTTCAACGAACCGCTAAGCCCCATGGGACTCGATGACATCCAGCTTCTGGATATGAGTCACGGCGGCACAGCGGTTGCAATCATGATCAAACGCAGTGGCACCACACTAACGGTCTCGCCGCAGGCACGTCTTCACCCCGCCAGTGAATACCAGCTAACACTGCCCGACAGCATCAGTGACATTCATGCCCACAACCCACGCTATCTGTCCGAAGGCTCTGCTTCTGATGATGCGCTGGGTGGAACCAATACGCTGACGTTTACCACTGCGGATTACACAATCAGTGCCAATGCAGGTGAAGACGTGCCCCCCATGATTCTCGGGCTACACCCCGGAATTGGCTGCGCGCTGGTGAACACTTCCGTTCCCGGCTATGCCGGCCGCTGCAAGGGCGGAAAAAGCGATGACGAGCTGTACCTGGATTTTCAATATGAGATAGGCCGCGTCATCGAAGCCTCTTTCAGCCAGCCCATGGACACCGACACCATGGTACTCGGCACAATCTCCCAGGATGGCAGCGCCTGCGAAAATGGTCCCATCTGCCTCGCGGTGGACCTCGACGGGTCCTGGCAAAGCATTTCGGCTGCACTGGTTACCAGCAACCTGAAACTCCAGATTTTCCCCGACGCAGATACTTTTGTTGCTGGCGAGGAATACCGGCTCGTGGTGAATGGGGACAGCTCACCCAAATTGTATAGCCACAACACACTCGGCCATCTGCCACTGAATACCACCCCAATGGAAGGTATCGGCAAGACCAGTACTCATAATAGCGAAGGGGGGAGCAACATCGTGATTGATTTCACAGCCGTTGCTCCGTTCGATACGGTCTACGCGACGGTGTACACCCGCCCCTACTCTGATTTTAACGGCAGTGGAGGCTGGGATGAGGGTGAACCCCAGCCCTGCACACAATGGAACTCTGACGGTTCACCAGTGGAAGAGAGCTGCAGTAACTTCGCTACCGCAGATGTGTTGGATACCCACGGCCTGATTACTGACGCGAGTCTGACCGAGGGCCGAGACAAGATCTTTGCCACCGGCGCTCTTCCCATGGCATTCAAACCCAAACAACCCCTTGACCTTGGGCTGCCGGACCTGGGCATGGAGCCGCAATCCGATGGCAGTTGGTGCATGCCCGAGCCAGATGATCTGGGTGAGGAGCACTGCCTCAATGTGGTCGGCGACACCATGATTCCCGTAGAAGTTAACCATCAGCTCATTCTCGGAACAGGGCTGACGATCAACGCAGATGCGGGATTGAACTTTGGCAACCTTCTGGGAGACCTGGATTTCCTGAACATCTTTGATGACTTCATCATTTCCATTCCACTGAAGCTCAACACCCGATCTGTAGTTTTGCGCACACGGCCAGAACGGCCAGATGCACAAAGTGACGTGCTGCCGCTAAATGGCTATATCGTCAACCTGGAGGGAGATCAGAAACCGTACTTTATTGTACGCCTGCCCGCTTGGCTTGATGTGCCGGATCTGGATCTGGTTGCCGCATTACAAGAAGCCATTCTTGGTGAGGGCAATGACATCCTGTCCTTCGCCCAACTGAATGATTTCGTCGACCAATATGGCGCCACTCACACCGCCAAGAGTCTACCCATTGTCGCTTACCTGTATGGTCCCATCAGTTTCCAGGATGACGGTCGTATTACGCTGAAGGTGAGCAACCTGAACAACATTACGGCCACACTCGGGATCGAACTGCTACCGGGTCTTCTGGGCGCCAGCGCGGGATCTGCCGATCTGCTTCTCCCGGCAGAAAAAGTCAGCCTGCAAGTGATGAACCTGCCCTCACGAGCCCGAAAATTGCCTGAGAACGCTCAATAAGGATAACAACATGCAGAACATCAAAAAGGTTCTGCGCCTGCCGGTGCTTGTCACCGGCCTGGCGCTCTGCGCCCCTGTGATGGCGCAAGAACGTACGATTCCGGAATACGATGACGTACGTGTGGACTATCCGGGTTCCGAATTTGTGCGGGATATTGCGGGGGAAGATCGCTTTTACTTCCGCTTCGGGGCCATGTATTTCGATCCGGATGTCACCACCAATTCCATTACGGCCAAAAACCTCACCGAAATTGGCGAAACCGCTCTCGGTCCAAGCCCGCAACGCCTCGAGGGCGAAGCCACCTCTGATCCACTGCTTTTACCCGGAGTGATTTTGGGCTACAAGCTACCATGGGGCAAAGGCTGGTCAATGGAATTAATTGCCTCGGCACCTCCAACACTGGAGATTAAAGCCGATGGCAAACTTGCCAACGAGCCTTTGGTAGAAGAGGTGAACGGTATCCCAACCGGGGTGCCTCCACTGGGGGAAGAGGTAGCTGAAACAAAAGTCGCTCCCCCCTTGATTACCCTGGTTAAACGCTTTCGCCTTGATCATAAGTTACAACCCTATCTTGGCGGAGGCATTGGTTATCTGTTCACTTACGACACCAAAGTCACAAACCCCATCGCTACAGAACTCGGTGAGCCAGACATTGAAGTCGAAAACAAGTTTGGCTATGCACTACAGGCGGGTCTGGATATTCACCTGACGCGCCACTGGTGGGTGACATTCGACACCAAGTACATCTCTTTTCAGGACATCACTGCCACCGTGGAGGATCTGGTCATAAAAGCCCCCGGATTACCGCAATTCCAGTACGCAGAAGTGGGCGATGTGGAATACGATGCTGACATCAATGCCCTCGCTTACACGCTTGGTATTGGTTTCACTTTCTGAAACGAAAAGACCGGCGCAGCGAGCCGGTCTTTAATCTGTATTAACAGAAACCATATCGGGCAACCTACCCTTTCATTAAGGGCCGCAGGCATTCCTCCGCCACTTTGCGTACGGCGGCTTCATCATTCGGGTTCATTACGCCTTCGGGCGACAACAGCATGGACTGCATCAAACGCAGCATCAGCTCTGCCATGAACTCGGTAGATAAATCACTGAGCTTCTCTTCTTTCTTTACCCGCTCGAGCATGTCTGCAAGGTACATCCGGAAAAAGGCCATCATTTGCCAGATTTTCTGGGTGAAGAATGGCAGTATCATCTCTGAATCGGAGGTCAGCAATCTGCGCCACAGCGGATGAGCATGGGCACGTGTCACAGCCAGCACAAAAGATTCCAGTAGCCGGTTCAACCCGCCGTCTATTGCTTTCAAGTCATGTTCGATGCTATCCAGCTCACGCTTGGCCTCCCGCAGGATCACCACCTGTATCAGCTGATCCTTGTCCGCAAAACGACGGTAGGCTGTTGCTCGTCCAATCCCTGCACGATTCGCTACATCCTCCATGGTTGTACGTCGCAAACCGAACTCAATAAACAACGCCAAACCCGCATCCAGAATTTTGACATAGGTCTTGTCACCCTCGGGGAGCTCAAATCCTTGAAGAAGCGCGTTGGACGCGGCAGTAATCCGTGACATGAAGACCCCGTTTGTCATCGTGGCAAGCCAAAAGCGTAACGGTAGCAAATACTTATCTAAACGTGAACGGTCAAGGAATGACAAACGTCCGACAACCGCATGAAAGCGCTTTACCTGCGCACTGCCCCCGCCAAAACATAGCCAATACCTTGCATTTCATATACTCCAACAACCGAATTACGATCCAGCGCAACAAATAATGACTAGCAAGTCACAAACTGGAAATTTCACATCGCCACAAAAGAGACAGATGCACTTAATTGTATCAATATTTCACATTCCTCTTGATGCTTCTCGCATGAATTCCTGAGCGCAGCAATCCGGACACCTGGGTACAGACGCATCCGCCCGCACTCGCCCGGAGATAACAACAAATAAATTTCGACACAAAATCGGAGGTATGCGTGCAATGCCCCCCCAACCCCACGAAGACTTCTTTAGTGTACTGACAGACCAGGAACGCCTGGCCATTATCGAGTACCTGAAGACACTCTGATTCCCGCTTGTCCTGTAAACCACAAGAAACCCGCGCAGCGTCCGCTGTGCGGGTTTTCTTTTGGGCTCCAGAAGCGTCTGCCTAAAGGCGGTATGAGGCTTGTACAACCTCCGACTATCCCGCGGCACGAAGCCACTGTGGGAGCCCACCTGCTGGCGATGGAGCCCACGATTACGGCACCATCGAACCTCCTGCAGCCAGCCGGCGCGCAGAACCCGGACAATAAAAAAGCGGCCCGCAGGCCGCTTTCGTCACGTCTCTCGCGTGATTACGCGGAGCGGGCAATTTCCATCAAGTGCACATCCGCGTTACCGAACAGGCCATCCACCGCACTCAGGCGTTTGACGAAATGGCCCACATTCAGCTCGTCAGTCATGCCCATGCCACCATGAATCTGAATGGCTTCCTGACCGATCTTGCGACCGGCACGACCCAGTTGGGCCTTCATGGCGTGGACAGCCTTGGCGGCATCATCGTGACCTTCCACCAGTTTCATGGTGGCAGCCATCAGCAGCGATTTGGTCTGCTCCATGGCAATGAACATGTCTGCCATACGGAATTGCAGCGCCTGAAACTTGCCGATGGGCAGGCCGAACTGCTTGCGGGTCTTGCTGTATTCCACCGTGTCGTTCAGCAGCACGGTGAGGCTGCCGGTGCACTCAGCCGACAAGGCCAGCAGCCCTTCCAGCAGCACAGTGCGGGCGATGTCATAGCCCTGGTTCAGCTCGCCGATACGGGCAGCCTCTGCCACCTTCACGTTGCTGAAACGGATTTCCGCGCCCTGACGACCGTCCACAGTGCGGTGCGGCGTACGTTCAACACCGTCAGCGTTGGCATCCATCAGGAACAAGCTAAGGCCGTCCTTGTCACCGGGCTGACCCGCGGTACGAACCAGCACGATCAGTTGATCCGCATGATCCCCATTGATGACACACGCCTTGGTGCCATTGAGCACCACATCGCCACCCTGCACCTCGCCTTTCATGGCGGTGTTTTCCAGGGTAAAGACGCGCTCGTATTCCTCTGCCGCAAACGCCAACTGCAGACCACCTTCCAGCAGGGAAGGAATGGTTTCTGCCTGCTGCGCGTCAGAGCCGTGACGCAGGAAACCGCCGCCCAATACTACGGTGGCAATGTACGGCGCCATGATCAGGCCTTCGCCCAGTTCCTGCAGCAGCACCATGGTTTCCAGCGGGCCCATGCCCAGACCACCGTGCTCTTCAGCGAACGGTACAGCCAGCCAGCCCAGTTCGGCAAACTGTGCCCAGGTGGCTTCATCCAGCGGCATCAACTTCTTGTTCTGGCGGTGCTTTTCCACGTCGTGGTTGTCACGGACAAAACGCTTGGCGCTGTCCGCCAGCATTTGCTGTTCTTCACTCAACTGAAAATTCATCTGACTTCTCCTTGTTGGCGGACGCTTACAAACCCAGCACGGCTTTGGCAATAATGCCGCGCTGGACTTCGTTGGAGCCGCCGTAGATGGAGCAGGCTCGTGAGTTCAGGTAGTGAGGCATGGCGGTCAGCGCATACTCAGGGCCAATGATCGGCTGTTCACTGCCCGGCACCAGTGCCTGGGGCTGCCAGATAGCGGCCTGGGCCCCCAGGGTTTCAATGCGCAGCTCGGTGACTTTCTGCAGCAACTCGGTGCCGAGAATCTTGGTCATGGAAGACAGCGCCCCCGGATCCTTGCCGGAAGACAACGCGGACTTGATGCGCATCTCGGTGAATTCCAGTGCCAGCACGTCAGCGGAGACTGAAGCAAACTTGTGTTGCCACAGCGGATCCTGGCTCATCGGGCCATGTACGGTCTGCTGCTTTTCCGCCATCAGACGGATCTTTTCCAGCTGCACGTTCAGGCCCGGCGCGTATTCCTGGCCTCCACGCTCAAAGGTGAGCAGGTACTTGGCCACGGTCCAGCCATCGTTCTCGGCACCGACACGATTCGCCTGGGGCACTCGCACGTTATCGAAGAACACCTGGCACTGCTCGGTCACTTCATCCAGACCCACGATGGGCTCGATGGTGATACCCGGCAGGTCCATATCCAGCAACAGGAAGGTAATGCCCTGCTGGGGCTTGCCGTCTTTATTGGTACGCACCAGCGCAAACATCTTGTTGGCGTAGTGGGCGTAAGTGGTCCAGATCTTGGTGCCGTTGATGATGTAGTCATCACCGTCTTTTTCAGCAAAGGTCTTCAGGGACGCCAGATCAGAACCGGAACCCGGCTCGGAATAACCCTGACACCAGAAGTGCTCACCATTGAGGATCTTCGGCAGGTATTCTTTCTGCTGTTCTTCAGTGCCGCAGCCGATCAGACAAGGACCGCACATGTGCAAACCCATGGGCACCAGCGGCGGGGTTTCCGCACGCACCAGCTCTTCGGCAAAAATGGCACGCTGGGTCACGCTCCAGCCGGTACCACCATGTTCCTTCGGCCAGTGCGGTGCCGCCCAACCCTTGTCATTGAGGATTTTTTGCCAGGCCATGGCTTCCTTCACCGGCGCGAACACCGAGGTCACCATCTTGCCCGCCTCACGAATTTCAGGGGTCAGGCTTTCTTCCAGAAAAGTCCTTACCTCGTCCCGAAATGCCTTCTCCTGCTCCGGCACACGCAGATCCATACCGTACTCCGCTTTATCAGAATCAATGGTATACAGTGTACGTTAGGGCCATTGAGACACTCATGACACGACGTTTCAGGGCACTGGCGAAAACCGTCATAAGCGCGGTTTTCAGCACCCGGCACGCCACAGACAACATGATAAACGGCTATAATGCCCCCTCATTTACCCCCAGACAGGCGAGTATCGATGAGCATCAACTGGTTCCCCGGCCACATGAACAAGGCGACCCGTGAGATTCACGATATTCTCCCCAAGGTAGACCTGATCATCGAAGTCGTAGACGCTCGCCTGCCCTACAGCAGTGCCAACCCGGTGATCGAGAACTTCCGTGCCGACAAGCCCTGCCTGAAGCTGCTCAGCAAAAGCGATCTGGCCGACCCGGCGGTAACCGCACAATGGCTGGAGCATCTACAGCAAGATCCCAAGGTTCGCGCACTCGCCATTACCACCCAGAAACCGGACCCCATTCGCAAGCTGGCAGATACCTGCAAGCAAATGGTCAACAAGAAAATTGACCGGGCTACCACCATTACCGCCCTGATCACCGGCATCCCCAATGTGGGCAAATCCACTCTTATCAACACCCTGGCCGGACGCCCCGTTGCCAAAGCCGGCAACGAGCCGGCGGTCACCCAGCGCCAGCAACGGATTGAACTGGGCGGCGGCCTGATCCTGATTGATTCTCCCGGCATCCTCTGGCCCAAAATTGAAAACGCCGCCAGCGGCTACCGGCTGGCCCTGTCAGGCGCCATCAAGGCCACCGCCATGCAGGAAGATGACGTGGCGCTCTACGCGGCCGAATATTTCATGCAGGCCTACCCCGAGCTAATGAAAGAGCGCTTCAAGCTGGACACCCTGCCCAACGAAGGCGTCCCCATGCTGGAAACCATTGGCAAACAGCGCGGCTGCCTGGGCCGCGGCGGTCACGTGGATTTCGACCGCACTGCGGCCCTGCTGATCAACGAATTCCGCAGCGGTAAACTCGGCCAGATCACCCTGGAAACCCCCGCGATGGCGGAAAAAGAACACGTAAAAGTGGCAGAAATCCGGGCGAGAAAAGCAAAAGAAAAAGAAGAAAGAAAGAAGGCAAGAAAAGCCGCTTACAAGGCCAAGGCCAAGGCCAAAAAGAATACCTGACGCAGGGCCACAGAATCTCGCCAGGAGATCTCCGCCCCCTGACCGGCTACCGGCCTTGAAGATCGGCTGACACGACGCGGGAAACGCGCATAAAAAAAAGCCCGGCCAGTGCCGAGCTTTTTTAATCCGACCAAATTTGGTCGGGGCGAGAGGATTCGAACCTCCGACCCCTTGCACCCCATGCAAGTGCGCTACCAGGCTGCGCTACGCCCCGAGATGTCTGGCAACCACTGGCTACCAAAGCGGCGTGCATAATAGCGGATTTGATGGGGGGATGGAACCTGCAAGATGCTGTTTGCTCAGGGTTTGATCGGCCAATGGGGTCAAGGCATGAAAAAGCCCCGCCAGCAGGCTGGCGGGGCTTGATCGTCATGCTGAAGCATGGCGCGTCACGTATGACTCGTCAGGACGCCTTGAGTACGTCCAGCACTTCTTCCAGCTCGGTGATCATTTGCTTGATCAGCTGGTGATACTGCGTGGCCTGCTCTGCGTTGGCACCACCGGTAAGCTGCTGACGCGCGCCACCGATCGTAAAGCCCTGATCGTACAGCAAGCTGCGAATCTGGCGGATCATCAGCACGTCCTGGCGCTGATAGTAACGACGGTTACCGCGTCGTTTCACCGGCTTGAGCTGGGGAAATTCCTGCTCCCAGTAGCGCAGTACGTGTGGTTTCACATCGCACAGGTCGCTGACTTCGCCAATGGTGAAATAACGCTTACCCGGGATCGCCGGGAGTTCGTCGTTATGGCTTGGTTCCAGCATAGGCCTCAACCCGTTGTTTTAGTTTTTGTCCTGGACGGAAGGTCACAACCCGTCGGGCGGTGATGGGAATTTCCTCACCGGTTTTAGGATTACGGCCGGGACGCTCGCTCTTGTCACGAAGGTCAAAATTACCGAAGCCGGAGAGTTTCACGGGAACGTTGCTCTCAAGGGAGTGGCGGATTTCCTCGAAGAACATTTCCACCATTTCCTTGGCTTCGCGCTTGTTCAGGCCAAGCTCTTCGAACAGGCGCTCGGCCATGTCCGCTTTGGTCAGCGCACCCATGAAAAGACTCCCAAATCCCTGAATCAATCCCTCAAAGTGGCGTTAAACTGCTGTTTTACTTGAGAAACAACAGCCTCCACCAAGTCGTTGACTTCTTGATCCTTAAGAGTGCGCGAACGGTCCTGGAAGGTCAAGCCCAAGGCGAGACTTTTGCGATTTTCACCAATGCTATCACCTTGATATATATCGAAAATCCGAACATCAGTGAGACGTTCGTCACAGGTGTCGCGAACCGCTGCCACCAAATCCCCTGCCGGAACGCCAGCGTCCACGACAAAAGCCAGATCGCGACGCATCCGCGGCTGATCGGAAACACCGGCAAAGTGAGGCAGTATTCCTTGCTGCAGTGGCGCCAGCGCCAACTCAAAGGCATACAGGTTGGCCGGCAGGTCCAGATCTGCCGCCAGGCGCGGGTGGATGCGGCCAAGGTAGCCGACCACCTCACCACCGCGGCTCAAGACCGCCGTCTGCCCCGGGTGCAGGGCAGGATGCTCACCCGCGGTAAAACTGAATGCACGGGCATCGGACAGACTGAGCAGGGCTTCCACATCCCCTTTCAGATCAAAAAAGTCTGCCGCCCGCTTGCCTTCCCAGTTTTGCGGCTGGGCGCTGCCGTAGACCAGCCCGGCAATCATCGGGGTTTGTTCCAGCTCGCCTTGCGCTTGAGGCATGAAACGCAGGCCGGTCTCGAACAGACGCAGACGATCCGCCTGACGGTTCAGGTTGTGGCGCGCCGTGCTGAACAAACCGGCCAGCAGCGTGGTGCGCATAACGCCCAGATCAGCAGAAATCGGATTGAGCAGCGGCAGCGGCTCAACGCGAGGCTCCACCTGCTTGAGCAAACCCGGCTCCACAAAGGTATAGGTAATCGCTTCAAGATAGCCGCGATCGATCAAGGTATCGGCCAGACGGCGCACTGCCACCACATTCTCGCCGACGGTATCGCCCGACGGAGAGCCTGCCGGCACGCGACTCGGCAGCTTTTCATAGCCATAGATCCGCGCCAGCTCTTCGATCAGGTCGGGCTCGATGGCCATGTCAAAGCGCCAGCTCGGCGCCAGCACGGTCCAGGCATCACCGCTGGCGGCGGGCGTGATGGCCATGCCCAGACGACCGAGGATGTCTTCGACCTGCTCGGCGGGCAATGCCATGCCCAACAACCCTTCGATACGCTCTGCGCGCAAGGCGATCTCGGCCTGCCGTGGCAGTTTGGCGTCTTCCACGGCCTCACACACAGGCCCTGGCTGACCGCCGGCGATCTCCAGAATCAACGCGGTAGCACGCTCAATCGCATCCTGCTGCAATTGCGGATCAACCCCGCGCTCAAAACGGTGAGAAGAGTCGGTGTGCAGGCCGTAGGAACGGGCCTTGCCGGCAATCGCCAGCGGCGCAAAGAACGCACACTCCAGGAAAATGTCCTGGGTCTGTTCGGTGACCGCGGAGGGCTTGCCTCCCATGACACCGGCCACGGCAAGCGCGGCGCTGTCATCGGCAATCACCAGGGTGTCATCCCGCAGCGTCAACGTCTGCTCGTCCAGGGTTACCAGTGTCTCGTCAGCCTTGGCCTTGCGCACGGTGATACCGCCGCTGAGCCTGGCCAGATCAAACGCATGCAGCGGCTGGCCCAGTTCCAGCAGAACATAGTTGGTCACGTCGACAATCGGGTCGATAGTACGCAGGCCGGCCCGGCGCAGGCGCTCGACCATCCACAATGGGGTGTCAGCCTTGACGTTAACGCCCTTGATGACCCGGCCGAGATAACGCGGGCAGGCATCGCTGTCAGCCAGGGTGATGGTCAGGGTGTCATCAATCGCAGGCGTCACCTGGCTGATGGCGACTTCGGTGAGCGGACACTGATTCATTACCCCCAGCTCGCGGGCGATACCGCGCACGCTCAGGCAGTCTGCGCGGTTCGGGGTCAGATCCACCTCGATCACCGCATCATCCAGCTGCAGGTACTCCCGGAAATCCGTACCCACCGGCGCATCGTCTGGCAGCTCCATCAAGCCATCGATGAGGTCTTCCAGACCCAGCTCGGAGGCGCCACACAGCATGCCGTTGGATTCCACGCCACGCAGCTTGGCTTTCTTGATCTTGAAGTCACCGGGCAGCTTGGCGCCCACTTGCGCGAAAGGAATTTTCAGGCCCGGACGGACATTGCTGGCGCCACACACCACCTGAGCCGTTTGCGAGCCGTTACTCACCTGACAGACGCGCAGTTTGTCCGCATCAGGGTGCGGCTCGCAGCTTTCTACCTGCCCCACCACGACACCGGAAAATACCGGCGCTGCCGGTTCCACGCCGTCCACTTCCAGGCCAGCCATGGTCAGCTGCTTCACCAGGGTGTCCGTATCAACCGCGGGGTTAACCCATTCCCGCAACCAGGCTTCATTTACGAGCATGTTCAAATCCTTACTAGCGTCTTGTTACCACAGAGGGCACAGAGTCATTCTCTGTGTGCCCTGTGGGCTCTGTGGTGAATGTGTCAGCTGAACTGAGACAGGAAACGGGTGTCGTTTTCAAAGAACAACCGCAGGTCGTTCACGCCGTAACGCAGCATGGTGATACGCTCAATCCCCATGCCGAAGGCAAAGCCACTGTATTCACTGGCATCGACACCGCCGTGCTCAAGCACTTTCGGGTGCACCATGCCGCAACCCATGATTTCCAGCCAACCGGTATGGGAGCACACACGGCAGCCTTCTCCACTGCAGCTCACACAGCCCACATCCACTTCCGCACTGGGCTCGGTGAACGGGAAATAGCTGGGACGGAAGCGCACCGGCAGGTCTTCCACCTCAAAGATGAAACGCAGGAATTCCGCCACGGTGCCACGCAGGTCGGCAAAGGTGATGTCCTTGTCTACCAGTAGCCCTTCCACCTGGTGAAACATGGGGGTATGCGTGAGGTCGGAGTCACACCGGTACACACGGCCTGGCGCAATAATCCGGAACGGCGGTTTGCCCTGCTCCATCACGCGCACCTGCACCGGTGAGGTGTGCGTCCGCAGCAGACGGCCATCACCAAAATAGAAGGTGTCGTGCATGGCACGGGCCGGGTGATGGGAAGGAATATTCAACGCTTCGAAGTTATGGAAATCATCTTCCACTTCCGGGCCTTCGGAAATATCGAAGCCAAGACGCAGGAAGAAATCCTCGATACGGCGGCGCATGCGGTTCACGGGATGCAGGTTGCCCGGCATCTCACCGCGACCGGGCAGTGTCACATCCACGGTTTCACTGGCCAGTTGTTCGGCCAGGGCAGCTTCTTCCAGCAGGGTCTTGCGAGCGGTAATCGCGTCCTGAACCTTCTGCTTGCCTTCATTGATGACCGCCCCGGCCTTGGGGCGCTCTTCCGCGCTCAACTTGCCCAGCCCCTTCATCAGGGCACTGATTTCCCCTTTCTTGCCCAGGTATTTCACCCGCACATCGTCCAGGGCCCGGATATCACCGGCCTGCTCTACCTCTGCCAGGGCGGCATCTACCAGGGCATTGAGATTTTCCATCGAAGACTCCGCAGTCTTTTATAAGCTGCAAGCTTCAAGCTGCAAACTACAACACGGTTCGCGACTGTTGCCATCCGAAACCGCTTTCCCCGCGCCGCTACGTTCGGGCGCGGCATTGAGGCTTTCGAATAGCACAACGCTGAAGCCGCGTTGTAGCTTGCAGCTTGTAGCTTGTAGCTGGTCTTTTAAACAAAAACGGGGGAAGAGCGCGAGCTCTTCCCCCGTTGAGTATGCTGCTTCGTTCAGGACGAAACAGTGAATCAGGCGGTGAGACTCGCTTTGGCTTTCTCGGCCAAAGCGCTAAAGGTTGCCTGATCGCGAACAGCGATGTCCGCCAGTACTTTACGGTCGATATCGATGGATGCCTTTTTCAGGCCATCGATCAGACGGCTGTAGGACAGACCGTTCAGACGCGCAGCGGCGTTGATACGCACAATCCACAGACGACGGAACTGACGCTTGCGAACCTTACGGTCACGGTAGGCGTACTGACCGGCTTTGGTAACGGCCTGTACCGCTACACGGAATACACGGCTGCGGGCACCGTAGTAGCCTTTAGCCTGCTTGAGAATTTTCTTGTGCCGACGACGGGCCTGCACACCACGTTTTACTCGTGCCATTGTCTAGTCTCCAGATCCGTATCAGTTATGCGTAGGGCATCATGCGTTTAACCAGAGCTACATCAGACTCATGTACCTCGGTTTTCGGACGCAGCTGACGGATAGTCTTGGAGGACTTCTTGGTCAGAATGTGGTTTTTGAATGCCTGCTTGCGCTTGAAACCGGAGGCGGTTTTCTTGAAACGCTTGGCAGCCCCACGATTTGTCTTGATTTTAGGCATGGTACCTTCTCAAGTTGGTTAATTTAGGGAGTAACATTTTCCGAATCAGAAAGGGTTACTTCTTCTTTTTGCCCGGGCCGATCACCATGATCATCTGGCGACCTTCCATATTCGGGCGCTGCTCCACAGTGCCGAACTCTTCCAGGTCCTTCTCGATACGCTCGAGCAGTTCCCGGCCCAGCTCCTGGTGAGCCATTTCCCGGCCGCGGAAACGGACGGTAATCTTGGTTTTGTCGCCGGCCTCGAGGAACTTTCTGAGGTTACGCAGTTTCACCTCATAGTCGCCGATATCGGTGCCGGGACGGAATTTGATTTCCTTGACCTGAGTCTGGCGCTGCTTCTTGCGCCCCTCTTTGGCCTTTTGCTTCGCCTCAAACAGGTGTTTGCCGTAATCCATGATTCGACAAACCGGCGGTTCCGCACCAGGGGAGATTTCTACCAGATCCAGTTGCTTCGCGGTCGCCTTGTCCAGTGCATCCTGCAGGCTGACAATCCCTACCTGCTCACCGTCCACATCGATCAACCGAACTTCGGTTCCCTGGATTTGCTGATTGATCCGGGCGCGTTGCTCGCGGCCCTTGTTGCCTCCACGCTTAATGTCGTGAACCTCCACTCTGTTTTAGACAATGAGGCGACGCCTCGCCGCCCCAGTAAAGGCGCGCATTGTATGCCACTACAATGGGCACAACAACCCCAAACCCGCTGGTTTGAAGCGCGCAACTGACTGAAACGGAATGAATTCTGCCCGGCAGTGAGACTCTGCTCACGATCCGGAAGCCGTCTCAGCGGCCCCGAATTCCGGGAAGGCTGCGTATTTTAAGCAAATCCGCTTGTTTTTCAAGCAGCAAAACGGCCTGACCGCCAACAAAAAAGGCGGCCACAGGCCGCCCTTTTCGCTGATCCGGCCTTACTCCCACTCAATCGTGGCTGGCGGCTTGGACGAAATATCGTAGGTCACCCGGCTGATGCCAGGGATTTCATTGATAATGCGGCTGGAGACCAGCTCCAGGAATTCGTAGGGCAGGTGTGCCCAGCGAGCGGTCATGAAGTCGATGGTTTCCACCGCACGCAGCGCGACCACGTATTCGTAGCGGCGGGCGTCGCCCACCACGCCCACGGATTTGACTGGCAAAAACACCGCAAAAGCCTGGCTGGTCTTGTGGTACAGCCCCGCCGCTCTCAGCTCTTCAATGAAGATATGGTCCGCCAGACGCAAGGTGTCGGCGTATTCCTTCTTCACTTCACCAAGGATACGAACCCCAAGGCCCGGACCCGGGAAGGGGTGGCGATAGACCATGTCGTAGGGCAGGCCCAATTCCAGACCGATCTTGCGCACCTCATCCTTGAACAGCTCACGCAGAGGCTCCACCAGCTTGAGCTTCATGTCTTCCGGCAGGCCGCCCACATTGTGGTGGCTCTTGATCACGTGCGCCTTGCCTGTCTTGCTGGCGGCGGACTCGATCACATCCGGGTAGATGGTGCCCTGGGCCAGCCAGTTGGCGTTCTTCAGCTTGCCCGCTTCTTCATCGAAGATGTCGATAAAGGTATTACCAATGATCTTGCGCTTCTTCTCCGGGTCGGCCTCTCCGGCCAGCTTGCCGAGGAAATTGTCTTCCGCGTCCACACGGATCACTTTCACGCCCATGTTGTCGGCAAACATTTCCATCACCTGGTCACCTTCCTGGTGACGCAGCAGGCCGTTGTCCACAAACACACAGGTAAGCTGCTCACCAATGGCCTTGTGCAGCAGCGCCGCCACCACTGAGGAATCCACGCCACCGGACAGACCGAGGATCACCTCGTCGCTACCCACCTGCTCGCGGATGGTCTCGATAGCGTCGTTGATGATATTGCTGGGGGTCCACAGGGCTTCACAGTCACACAACTCGCGAACAAAACGCTCGAGCAGCCGACCACCCTGCAGGGTATGTGTCACTTCGGGGTGGAACTGGATGCCATAGAACCGCTTTTCATCGTTGGCCATGCCGGCAATCGGGCAGCTGCCGGTAGTGGCGATCACCTTGAAGCCGTCCGGTGTCGCACCGACACGGTCCCCGTGGCTCATCCACACATCCAGAAATTCACTGGCATGCTCTTCATGGTCGACAATGCCATCGAGAAGGCGGTTACTTTCTGCCTTTTCCACCCGGGCGTAACCAAACTCGTGTTTCTCACCCGCGACCACCTTGCCACCCAACTGCTCGGCCATGGTCTGCATGCCGTAGCAGATACCCAACACCGGCACGCCAGCATCAAACACCGCCTGCGGTGCACGCGGGGTTTCAGCCGCTGTCACCGACTCAGGGCCACCCGACAGGATAATGCCCTTGGGCGCAAACTCGCTGATCTCTTCTGCGGTCATGTCAAAGGCACGAATTTCACAGTAGACCCCGATTTCACGCACACGACGGGCGATCAGCTGGGTGTACTGGGAACCGAAGTCCAGAATAAGGATGCGCTGGGCATGAATGTCTTGCATGGGGTTCTATCCCGCGGTGGTTGCCGGCGGCTGGCACCGGGCCTTGTTGGTTACGGGTCGGACGTCGGATGTCTGACGTCGGACGCTTTAAAAAAACAAAACGGCCGGAGATGCCTCCGACCGATTCTGGCGCCAGACGTCCAACCTCAGACGTCCGACCCCTTTCAAGTCACGATAGACCTCGAATCACCCAACCGGATAATTCGGAGCTTCCTTCGTAATCGTCACGTCATGCACGTGGGACTCTTTCATCCCGGCGGCAGACACTTTCACGAACTCGGGCTTGGTGCGCATTTCATCGACAGTGGCGCAGCCGGTGTAGCCCATGGAGGCACGCAGGCCACCCATCAGTTGGTGAACGATGGCGCTCATCGGCCCCTTGTAGGGCACCCGGCCTTCGATACCTTCTGGCACCAGCTTTTCAATACCGGCCGCCGCATCCTGGAAATAGCGGTCGGATGAGCCAGTCTTGCCCGACATGGCACCCAACGAGCCCATGCCACGGTAGGCCTTGTAGTAGCCCCCCTGGTACAGCTCGACTTCACCCGGGGCTTCTTCCGTTCCTGCCAACAGGGAACCGATCATGATGGCGCTGGCACCCGCCGCCACAGCCTTGGCAATATCACCGGAGAAACGAATACCGCCATCGGCAATCAGCGGCACGCCGGTACCGTCGAGGGCAGCCGCCACGTCAGAAATGGCAGAAATCTGTGGCACGCCGATACCCGCAACAATACGGGTGGTACAAATGGAACCCGGGCCGATACCGACTTTCACCGCATCGGCACCCGCCGCCACCAGGTCTTTTGCCGCTGCCGCGGTGGCAATGTTGCCGCCAATAACCTGCACATCCGGGAAGTTTTTCTTGACCCAGGCGACACGGTCGATAACGCCCTGGGAATGACCGTGAGCGGTATCCACAACGATAACGTCGACACCGGCTTCAACCAGTGCAGCCACACGCTCATCCGTACCGGCGCCCGTGCCCACTGCGGCCCCCACGCGCAAGCGGCCCTGAGAGTCCTTGCAGGCATTGGGATATTTGCGGGCCTTCTCGATGTCCTTCACGGTGATCATGCCGCGCAATTCACCCGCATCATTGACCACCAGCACTTTCTCGATACGGTTCTTGTGCAGCAGCAGCTGGACTTCGTCCGCACCGGCACCTTCCTGCACGGTCACCAGCCGGTCCTTGCCGGTCATGATGTCTTCAACGTGCTGGTCGTAGTTGGTGACGAATCGGGTATCACGGCTGGTGACAATGCCTACTACCTTATCGCCTTCGACCACCGGTACCCCGGAGATATTGTTGGCTTCGGTCAGGCGCAGCAGCTCGGCCACGGTGGCCTTCGGACCAATGGTGATCGGGTCTTTAACAACACCGGATTCGTATTTTTTCACCATGCGCACATTTCGCGCCTGGTCTTCCTGATCCATGCTCTTGTGGAGAATGCCGATGCCGCCTTCCTGGGCCATGGTAATGGCCAGGCGGTGCTCGGTGACCGTATCCATGGCTGCAGAGACCAGAGGAATGTTCAAAGAGATGTCCCGCGTCAATTTGCTTTTCAGGGACACATCCTTGGGCAGCACATTGGAATGGGCGGGTACAAGCAGAACGTCGTCGAACGTCAATGCTTCTTGCACGATTCTGAGCATATTGCACCGTAGGAAGTGAGAGGGTTTCCGACTCGAACCGCTGATTGGGGTTCTGTCAGACGCACCCGGAGTTAAGGAGGGGACCCGGGTGCCGCCGGTCAAGGCGGCCAAACCTAGGCCACCCCCGGAAATTAAGCGGGCGATTATACGTCATTTCAGCCCTTGTACACAATCCGGACAGTAGCGGGCGGCGGCGAAAGTCGCTACTCTCCCGCGATGAGTTTTTCATCGCGCACCGACCCCCTTTCCATCAGCCAGCTGAACCTGGAAGCCCAGGGACTGCTGGAAGGCTCCTTTCCGCTGATATGGCTGCAGGGGGAATTGTCCAACTTCTCCCGGCCGGCTTCGGGTCACTGGTACTTCAGCCTCAAGGATGCCCGCGCCCAGATTAACGGGGCCATGTTTCGAAACCGTAACAGGCTGCTGGATTTCCAGCCGCAAAATGGCCAGCAAGTGCTGGTACGGGCCAAAGTCACCCTGTATGTCCCGCGCGGTAATTTCCAGATTGTGGTGGAACACATGGAGCCCGCCGGGGAAGGCGCGCTCAAGGCCCGCTTTGACGCCCTCAAGGCCCAGCTGCAGGCAGAAGGCCTGTTTGCCCAGGAGCGCAAGCAGGGCCTGCCGGACTGGCCACGACAGATTGGCGTGATCACCTCCCCGTCCGGCGCTGCCATCCGCGATATTCTTCAGGTCCTCAAGCGGCGTTGCCCTTCGATCCCGGTGGTCATCTATCCCGCCGCTGTCCAGGGAGCCGATGCCCCTGCCCAGCTGACACAGGCGCTCAACACCGCGGTCGCGCGCAATGAGTGCGACGTACTGATCATCGGCCGTGGTGGCGGCTCCCTGGAAGACCTTTGGGCGTTCAACGACGAAACCCTGACCCGGGCCGTGGCCGCTTGTCCAATTCCCATCGTCTCGGCGGTTGGCCACGAAGTGGACACCGGGCTGACGGACTTTGCTGCTGACCTGCGCGCCCCGACCCCATCCGCTGCCGCGGAGCTGGTGAGCCCGGACCTGTCTGTGGTCAGCCAGCGGTTTAACGCCCTGCAACGTCGCCTCAAATGGGTCATGGCCCAGCAATTGCGTACACCCGGCGATCGCCTGCGGCACCTGCGCCAGCGGTTGCGTTCCCCGCGCCACTCGCTGGAGCAAAGCAGTCAGCGCCTGGACGAACTCCACGCTCGCCTGCAGCGCCAGATGCAACATCGTCTGGACCTGCTTGGCAGTCGCCTGAAACCCAGCCAGCAACGACTGGCAAGACTGTCCCCTCAGCGAGTGCTGGCCGAGCGACAGCAACGGCTGGACAGCCTGAATAAACGGTTACCCGCCCCGCTGTTGCGACAGTTGCAGCAGGAGCAAGTCCGGCTGGGAGGCCTGGGAAAACGGCTGGATACTGCG
This sequence comes from Alcanivorax sp. P2S70, assembly GCF_000475295.1. Taxonomy (NCBI): domain Bacteria; kingdom Pseudomonadati; phylum Pseudomonadota; class Gammaproteobacteria; order Oceanospirillales; family Alcanivoracaceae; genus Alcanivorax; species Alcanivorax sp. P2S70. The sequence goes on along the minus strand of NZ_AXBZ01000076.1, from coordinate 168,240 downwards.
AGTCCGCTGCGAACGCTGGCGCGGGGCTACAGCATTACCTTCAAAGGGGAAGAAGCCGTGCGCTCCGCCGCACAGCTGCAACCCGGCGACACCATCACCACACGTCTGACAGACGGAGAGTTCAGCGCCCGGATTGAGTACGTTCAAGGGTCAGATACGGGGTCAGCACACGACTGAGTTGCTGACGGCGGAACGGCTTGGCCAGATGGTCGTCCATGCCTGCAGAAAAGCACCTCTCGCGCTCTTCTTCCATGGCGTTGGCGGTCAAGGCAATGACCGGAATAGGCGCCCGGCCCTGCTCCCGCTCCCACTGCCTGAGCTGGCGAGTTGCCTCCATGCCGTCGAGCACCGGCATCTGCACATCCATGAGGATGCAGTCGAAATCCCGTTGCTTGACCCTGTCCAGCGCCTCTTTACCATTGAGGGCCGTAACCACCGTGACCCCCATCTGCTCAAGAATGCGGCGAGCGACCATCAGATTCACTTCGTTATCTTCGACCAGCAACACCAGGCCGCTTAGAGTGCGCGGCTCGGCTTCACCGCTGATCAATACCACTTCATTCTGCTCAGGCATGTCTTGGCGGAATAGCAACCGCAGTGACAATGTGAATGTGCTACCACCGCCATCCGGACTTTCGACAGTCAATTGCCCTCCCAGCATCTCGCTGAGCCGACGGGCGATGGCCAGCCCCAGCCCCGTCCCACCAAAACGTCTGGAGGTAGAGGAATCCAGCTGGGAAAATGCCTTGAACAATTGCGCCTGTTTTTCCTGTGGAATCCCAATACCGGTATCTTCCACTGAAAGCTTCAGATCCAGCCAGTCTGGCTCCACCAGCGCCCCTTTCACCCTTACTGTCACCCCACCTTCACTGGTGAACTTGATGGCATTGGAGATAAGGTTATTAAGCACCTGGCGCAACCGGGTCGGATCGGTACGTACCACCCGTCGCTTGATCAGATCAGCGGTCTCGAGATGCAAATAAATACCTTTTTTCTCAGCCAGATACCGAAAGGTTGAAAGACAATTTTGTAGCAGCGGCATCAATTCGAAGTACATTGGATCAAGATCCATGCGCCCCGCTTCAATACGCGAAAAATCGAGAATATCGTTGATTACGTCCAGCAAATGCCCCGTGGACTCAAGCGCGACCTGGGTGTATTCATGCTGTTCCTCACTCTGGCGAGTTTCTTCCAGTAATTGCAGCATTCCCAACACGCCATTCATGGGGGTGCGAAGTTCGTGACTCATCATCGCCAGAAAATCACTTTTCGCCTGACTGGCACTTTGTGCCTGCTGGTGAGCCGCCTTTAACTCCTCAATAGCCAGCTGCTGATCGTCTCGTGCCGTTTCCAAACTGCCGGCCAGTTGATTGATATCATCCTGCAGCTCACCAAGCTCGCCATGCAGTCGGCTGGTGCCCCGGACGTGATAATCCCCGTGACGCAGGGTTCGCAGCAACCCTGAAAGGTAGTTGATTGGAGAGGCGATCTGGCGCGCAAGATACTGGGCAATCCACAGACCGAGCAAGGTCGCTGAAAGAGCGGGGATCAGACTCGCCAACAGAATTTCTTTTTGTCGTGCCAGCAGGCGGGCATTGGACATACCAAGTACCACAGAGCCTATCCGCACAGGTTCCAGGCTATCATCCAGTGCCAACCTCAACGTGTCGGTTTCCGCCACAGGTTGTTGGTAGATGCCAGACTGGAACTCCATGATTCCCTGGGTCCGGGGCTGATCATTTCGCCCTTCGTAAAGCAGCACTTTGCCCTTTTCGTCACGAAAGACCACGTACTGAAGATCCGCTTGCTGCATTGCCAGCTGTGCCTGACGGCGCAGGTCTCCATAGTTTCCCGCCAGCACCCCATATTCAGATGAGGAAGCGATTTGCTGGGCCATAAAGCTGCCCAACGCTTGCAAGTCCCGATCTGCATCTTCGAAACGCTGCCAGGTCAGGGCGACCAGCAGCAAACCCAGCATAAACAGCGCAGGGACGACCCCCAGGATCTGTAACTGCTTACGGATACCAGCCTGCGTCTTCATGGCAGCATCTCCTGGGCATCACGCAAGGCTTCGGTGTTGCTGTACCGCATATCAAAGCTGCCAGCCACGTGTTCATTAACAATCACCGAAGGGGTATGCACAAAACCCGATCGCCGGAACCGCTTACGCTGTCGAAATGACTCCAGATGAACCAGTGCTTCCGCCACCAGATCACCCCCGCTCGCGTAAAGACTGGCCACACTTCCCGCCTGGACATAGCTTTGCTCCGGGCCAAAAACCGGACGGCGCAAACGGTAACTGGTCAACAGGATCAGTTTGGCAGCTGCTGGCCCAAAGAGATCCTCGTCCACCGGCAACAACAGAACATCCAGTTCCGGAAGTGTCTCGCGCAACAAGTCGCCCAACTCATTTTCCGGAGACACCAACATGGGGAAAAGACTTAATCTGCCGCTGTAATCCTGCAGCGCGCCTTGTGACCACGCGCTGTTGGGCCCAAGAACCACCCCAACCTTGCGAGCCAGAGGCATCATCACTTCCAGCATTGCAAGCTGGTCATCAAGTGCCACGCCCGCCCAGATCGCAGCACAATGGCACCCCTTGCGTTCGACTTTTTCTGCCAGCGCACGGCTGACAAACACACCCAGGACGGGCTTCCCCTGCTCCAGCGCACGCGAGAAAGCCTCATCGCCCAAGGCAATGAGCATGTCACTGTCTTGCTCGGAGGCGACCAGAACGAGAGGTTGTCCAGCCGCCTGAAGGGCCTGAATAAAGCCAGAGCGGAAATGCCCTTGCGCTCCTTCGACATACACCGCCAGCGGGGGCGTTTGGGCAAACAGGGACGAGGGCGCCAGCACCAGCAGTAGCGCTATCAGCCAATCACGTCCCTGCCGCATCAGATCTTCATCTCCAGCTCCAGCCACATCCTGTCTTCCTGGTACTGGTTTTCCTCGAAGACGATCGGCTCCTTGTTCAGCGCATGCTGAATCACCGCCCGCCACTCCAGCTCCGCCGGACCGGCGCGGTGGCGAAAGCGGATTTGCAAATCCGCCCGTTCGTACCGATAGTCATTATAATCATTGGCGAAATAGTAAGCTGTTGACACCCCCCACTGAGACGCCAGCTGCCACGCCCATAAAGCGCTGCCGGAATCCCTTGCCGCAATTCGGGTTTCTGTCTTCTTGTTGGTATGGGTATGAATGTGCGCCCCGGTCAGCCGGAGTAGATGGTTTACCGTGGGCCGAAAAGTCAACTGAGCCTCGGTGCCCTGATGTTTTACCCAGCCTTCATTATTGGGTTCAAACTCAAACGGGTTCAGGGCGTGACTGAGCAGGTCGGTGAGTTCTTCCTGAAAATAGCGAACGTCCAGCTCCAGAAACCGGAACTGTCCGTAGTATCCGATTTCCTCCGAGCGAATTTTCTCCGGTTTGAGGGTGCCAGGGCTGCTCTGGGTGATGAAGAAGTAGGAGGGGGACCAGCCCAAAAGGGCCTCCGGATTACTGGCAAACGGCTCGGACATATCCAGAGCCTGAATATTGGTGATTGCCTGATCTTCATAGATATCCGGTGTACGTACCGCCCGGGAATAGACATATCGCAAGGTATGGCCCGGTGCCACTCGCCAGCTGACCCCTCCTCGGGGACTGAAATGCTCACCATTGATCTGGTCTCTTTCCCAATACCCCCCAAGATTTAGCGTCAAGGGACTGAGCACATCCACAGCCAGATTGCCAAACAGCCGGTAGCTGACATTATCTTCCGTTCCCGAAAGATAGGCCTGTGAACTCACCCGGTCATGGCGGACATTGGCACCACTCACCAGGCGCATTCGATCGTTGATTTGCCAGGTATCCTGCACTTCCAGATCGTAGCGTTCTTCCTGCAGGTCCAACTCACTGTCGGCACAGAAATTCACCCCCGCGACCCCCTGCAGCGAACCATAGCGGGACAACACCGGGCCACTGGTGGGCACCGCCGCAAAAGTTGCCGCTGTATCCCCCCCGTTCTGCGAATACAGCTCACGTAATTCCTGGGAGAACAATAGTGCCCCGCCAGGCCCTTGCTGACCGGTAAACGGATCCAGATAACAGACCCCGAAATCCGTGACTTCCTTGTTGTATTGGCCGTAGGTGCTGATCTTTAACTGATGTGTGGCAGAAAACACATGCTGCCACTCCAATCCGAGAAAGGCCCGCTCACCCTTTTGAACCGGTTCCCGTGTATAGCGCCCGATATCAGCGACGCCGCTCTCCTGCTGACGCTCGAGGCGACTCTGGCTCCCCCCGACCTGCAGTGCAAAGGTATTGTGCGAATCAGACTCCCAGACCCATTCTGTATTCAGCGTTTCAATCCGCTTGCGGTCCGGACGCGTTTCCCCTTCAAAGGGTTCATCGTAGCCATCATCTGCCCGACGTGACACAGAGGCTCGCCAGGCAGTGTTGTCGCCATGCCCTACAGCAGCAGCACGGCCATCCAGGATGCCATTATTCCCTCCCCGGACAGAGACCGTATGCTTGCTGATATCCCGCGGATCACGGGTAATGATATTCACCACCGCCGTGAAGGCATTGGCGCCATAGGCCGCCGCTGCCGGGCCCCGTGTTACCTCAATGCGCTCCACGTCCCGGATATCAACCGGCATGTCATTCCAGTTAACACGGGAAAGCCCCGGCTGATACTGACTGCGTCCATCCAGCAACACCAGCATGCGCCGCGAATCCCGGGCCTGGGTACCGTGGTATGCCACTGTGGGCACATTGCCATCCACTTTGATGGCCGTCATGCCGGGCACCAGCTTCAGCACTTCATAGAGTTCACGGGCACCACTGGCCTCAATCAGGTTGCGGTCAATGACCGTCACGCTGGCCGGGGCTTCGGACTGAGGCTGGCTGACCCGCGCTGGCGTCAGCACCATGGCAGGCATGTCGGCAAGAGGCATCATAGGCTCCATGGCCCAGAGACTAACCGGCATCAACATGCCAGTTGCGACGAACAGCCCCTTCCCCCAACGTTTGATGATCAGCCCTCCACTGGCCTGCCGGTCACTTCTTCATGCGTTTTATCATGCGGCGACGTTTATGCACCTGACGCTCGGTGAGCTCATTCTTGCGCCCCTCGTAGGGGTTAGATCCAGACTTGAATTCCAGCCGGATGGGGGTACCTTCCAGTTGCAGGGCTTCACGGAAGCGGTTTTCCAGGAAGCGCTTGTAACTGTGGGGCAGCGACTCGGTCCGGTTACCGTGCAGCACAATGGTGGGCGGGTTATTGCCCCCCATGTGGGCAAAACGCAGCTTGGCCCGGAAACGACCATTGCGTGGCGGTGGGTGCCCTGCCGTAATGGACTCCATGATCCGTGTCATTTCATTGGTACCCACCTTGATAAAGGCACTATCCCAGGCTTTTTCCACCATGCCCCAGAGGTCACCCACTCCGGTGCCATGCAACGCTGAGATGAACTTGATTTTGACCCAGGGAGCAAATTCCAGCCGGCGCGCAAGCTCGACGCGCACCCGCTCCTTATGATCCGCATCAAGGCCATCCCATTTGTTCACTGCAATCATAAGCGCACGACCGCTATCGAGAACATAGCCCAAAAGGTGAAGATCCTGGTCGGTAATCCCCTCCCGGGCATCAATGACAATGACCACCACCTGCGCCGCCTCCACCGCTTGCAACGCCTTGATGACGGAAAATTTTTCCACCATCTCGTAGACCTTGCCCCGGCGGCGCACACCGGCCGTATCAATCAGCGTGTAGGGCTTGCCCATGCGCTCAAAGGGAATTTCGATCGAGTCACGGGTGGTCCCCGCGTGGTCAAACACGACGACCCGCTCTTCGCCAAGCATACGGTTGATCAGGGTGGACTTACCCACATTGGGTCGCCCCAGCACCGCAACACGGATGCTGTCATCCTGCCGGGGCCTCTCGGCTTCCTGCTCAGGATCAAGCGGCTCCAGATCCGGAAACGCCTCCATGACGGTTTCAATCATGCTGCGTACACCACGCCCATGAGCGGCAGCAATAGGCAGGACATCACTCATGCCCAAGGCATAAAAATCTGCCATGGCAGTATCGGCATCAATGCCATCCGTCTTGTTGACTACCAAATAGGTCGGTTTCGGCAGCTTGCGTAGCTCTGCAGCAATCTGCTCGTCCGCCGCCGTCAGCCCGGCCCGGCCATCCACCATAAACAGCACCAGATCCGCTTCCCCTACCGCTCGCAGGGACTGGTCTGTCATGGGGGCATCAATGCCATCCTCGTTCTCACCAATACCCCCGGTGTCTACCACGGTATAAGGGTAGTCGCCCATGCGCCCGTCACCGTACTTGCGGTCGCGGGTCAGCCCCGGGAAGTCCGCCACAAGGGCATCACGGGTACGGGTGAGTCGATTAAACAGGGTGGATTTGCCCACATTGGGCCGCCCCACCAGGGCGATGACCGGTTTCATAGGTGTCTCTGCAAGGGTATTTGGGCGCTATGGTAACGCGAAACGTGTCTGTACGCTTTACGCAAAACGCCCCGCAGGAGCAATCCAGCGGGGCGCTTTGCGAATGTTGACCGGTAAGAGCCTAACGGGGTGTCAGCTGATAGGCGGACAGTTTGCCATCGTAGCCCAGCACATAAAGGATGTCGTCATAACTGACAGGGGTGCCGGCAAAGCCATCACCGTCATGACGTTTACGCGCTACAATGCTGCCATCATCTGCGTTCAACCAGTGGATGTATCCTTCGTAATCTCCCACAGCCACCAGCCCATCCTGGAAAGCGGTACCGGTAAGACGACGGCCATACAGCCCGTCCTGCTTCCATAGCACCGTTCCACCGCGCTGATCTACCGCACGCACGACCCCTACGTCATCGGCTACAAACAGGCTACCGCTACCACTGGTACTGATGTTCAGGGCACTGGACATGTCCTTGTCCCAGTATTGGCGGCCATTATCCTGATCCATCACGCTAATGCGTCCCTGGAAGGTAACAGCAAATACGCCCCCTCCTTCCACAATCAGGTTGCTGTCCACATCGATCAGGCGATCCAACTCGGAGCGGCCGGTCGCCTCAGCAATCCGCTGCTCCCAGACCGGCGCACCAGAGGCAAGATCCAGCGCCGCGACCTTGGCGTTGGCAAAGCCGGCATACACCCTGTCATTCGCAATAGTAGGCTGCGCCAGCCCACGCAAGGTGAGCGTCGGGACCGGGGTTTCAAAATCCCAGCGCTGCTCACCGGTAGCTGCATCCAGCGCGACCACATGGCCATCCTGGGTCTGGAAAATCGTCAGACTGCCATCGCTGACAGGAATGGCCAGCACTTCGCCAGACAGCTGGGTGCGCCACAGCTCCTCACCGGTTTCGGCATCCAGTGCAACCGCCATCCCTTCTCGGGTACCGTAAAGCACCATGCCGTAGCCGGCATAGAAGCCACCGGCAATACGATCACCGGTTTTCTTACGCCACTGACGCTTGCCTTTATCCCGGCTTACCGCATAAACATCGCCAAAGACATCGCCGGCAATGACCTGCAGCGCAGTCACCGCCGGACGCAGCGAAAGCTGGCTATCTTCAACACCATCTCCTACCCCCTCACTCCACAGCCGCTTGACCTTGTAGCTGGCCTCGAAGTCAGGCAAATCGTTGGGTTCAATGGCATTGGGGTTAGAGCTGCAACCAGCCAGCACAAGGCTGGCCAGCATCAGGGGAAGAAGGAAGTATTTCATTTAGCTCTTCAGGTCATCCAGTTTCATTTGCACACGGTCTTTTTCACCACCATCCTGGAGCACAGCCAGCGCTTCCTGGTAACGCTGTATGGCCACCTCAGTTTCACCCTGGCCCTTGGCCAGATCACCCCGAAGTTCAAGTGCCATACCGTTAAAGGCCTCAGGGAAGCGCTTGTCCAGTTGAGCCTGCGCCTTGTCCCACGCTTGCTGGTGAAGATGGACACGGGCGAGGCGCAGGGAAGCCGTGTACTCAATAGCATCCGTAGCACCGTTGTCAGCAACCGCTTGCAGCAGTTCAACCGCCTGCTCGAATTCACTGGACTGCACCGAAAGCGCGGCTTTAGCCAGACGGGCATAGTCTGCGTAAGCGGTCTTCGGATAAGCGTCAATCAACGCATCAGCCTTGGTGACGATGGCTGCGCTATCCTGCTGTGGCGCGACCAGCTCCTGGAGCATTTCCTGATATTGAGCAGACGCCTCAGCGGACTGCCCTGCACTGTGGTCCTGCCACTCCCGCCAGCCAATCAAAGCGGCCACAGCCAACACGATTGTGATGATGGCCGCGGTACCATTTTGCTGCCACCAGTTCTTGAGCAGTTCCGCCTGCTCTTCTTCGTCACGGATGTAATCTACCACCCTGATCTCCTTTCGTTTTTATTGCCCGGAAGCATTCTTCCCGGCGCTTGTTTATTTCATTTCGTCTGACGTTCACATCAACGCAAGAGGCTTCAAGCAGCCGGTTTATGCGACGAGGCGGCAGAAACCCTGTTTTGCAAGCACCGCCAAGGTACCGGATTGGCGATGTAAACACCCCGACCGACCATCGCGCCCTGCTGTCCGCTGCCGTTGTCTATGCCAGAAACGATGTGACTGCGTTGGCCACATCGCCTTGAGCAACCTGTACCTGCTCACCCTGACCTCGCAACGGCTTCACCGTCACCACGCCATCAGCGAGCTCATTTTCACCAATAATCAAGGCGACCGCTGCACCGCTGCGATCCGCTTTTTTCATCTGGCTTTTGAAGCTGCCACCACCGCAGTGGAGCTGCACCCCATGGTCTGGCAAAGCATCACGCAGCGCCTCAGCCAGCATCATGGTCGGGGCGAGCACATCGCCCATCGGCATCACATAGACGCCAACCGGCGCCGACAGTTCCGGGCGGTTCTGCTCAATCAGCAGAATGAGTCGTTCTACACCCATGGCAAAACCTACCGCCGGGGTCGGTTTGCCGCCCAGCTGAGCAACCAGCCCGTCGTAACGCCCCCCCGCACACACGGTACCCTGGGCACCGAGTGCATCGGTAACCCACTCGAACACAGTCTTGCCGTAATAATCCAGGCCACGCACCAGATACGGGTTCACTTTATAAGCAATGCCGTTGGCATCGAGCAAGGATTTCAGGCTGTCAAAGTGGGCTCGGGCATCGTCATTGAGGTAATCCGCCAGCTGCGGAGCCCCTTCCAGGACCTTGCGGGTGCCAGAATCCTTGCTGTCCAGTACCCGAAGCGGGCTTCTTTCGATACGCTTGCGAGAGTCCTCGTCAATCTCAGCCACGTGTTCCTTCAGGTAGGCCACCAGGGCATCCCGGTAGCGGGCCCGGTCACCCGCATCACCCAGTGAGTTCAGCTCCAGAGTGACCTTGTCAGCAAGGCCCAGAACTTTCCACAACCGCGCGGTCATCAGGATCACTTCAACGTCGATGTCCGGCCCGTCCATCCCGAAGGTTTCCACTCCGATCTGGTGGAACTGGCGATAGCGTCCAGCCTGCGGGCGCTCGTGACGAAACATGGGGCCGGTATACCACAGCCGCTGAACCTGATTGTAAAGCAAACCATGCTCTTCGCAGGCCCGCACGCAGCTGGCAGTACCTTCCGGGCGAAGGGTCAAACTGTCACCGTTGCGATCGTCGAAGGTGTACATTTCTTTTTCGACAATATCGGTTACTTCACCGATGCTGCGCTTGAACAGGTCTGTCTGTTCCACAATAGGCATGCGAATTTCCTGGTAGCCATAACTGGCCAGCACATCTCGCACCTTGCCTTCCAGCCACTGCCACAGGGCTGTCTGCTCCGGAAGGATATCGTTCATGCCTCGTATGGAGGTGACTTTCTTACTCACAACATGTCCTTAACACTTGCTGCCAGAACCCCTTCGCAGCCATGCACTGAAGCGCACCTTTTACAATGAGAGCGATCGCGTAACCGCGAGGTCCTTCGGCGTTTGTCATTCACTACGCGCAATGATGCCTTTGGCGTCATCCTCACGCTGTTTTTTCACCTTGGCACGAACCATGCGTTCCAGCTCATCCACCAGGTCTTCTTTGCTGACATGATGGCTCTTCTTGCCATCCTCATAGGAGAGATTATTCGGTGTACCGCCGGTCAGGCCCACATCGGCTTCGCGGGCTTCGCCCGGTCCGTTCACCAGGCACCCGATCACGGCCAGATCCACAGATTCGTTGATGTCTTCCAGCCGTGCTTCCAGTTCGTTCACGGTTTTAATGACATCAAAGTTCTGTCGTGAGCAGCTGGGGCAAGCAATGATGTTTACGCCTTTCTTGCGCAGGTTCAGGCTCTTGAGAATATCGAAACCCACTCGAACCTCTTCCACCGGATCTGCCGCCAGCGAAATTCGGATGGTATCTCCGATACCTTCCATAAGCAGGGATCCCAGCGCAACAGCTGATTTAACTGTACCGGAACGGAAAGTCCCTGCTTCTGTCACCCCAAGATGCAAAGGCTGTTCAATCTGAGCAGAAAGCTTGCGATAAGCCTGCAACGTCATGAAGACGTTAGACGCCTTAACACTGACTTTGAAGTCCTGGAAATCGTGACGGTCGAGAATGTCTACATGCCTCAGAGCAGACTCCACCAGGGCATCCGACGTAGGCTCGCCATACTTGCGCTGAAGCTCTTTTTCCAGTGAGCCCGCATTCACACCAATACGGATCGGTAACCCCTTGTCCTTGGCACACTGAATCACGGCCTTGATACGGTCTTCCCGGCCAATATTACCCGGGTTGATGCGCAGGCAGTCGACCCCCTTTTCTGCCACTGCCAATGCGATTTTGTAGTCGTAGTGGATATCCGCCACCAGCGGCACATCCACTTGTGCACGAATTTTACCAAAGGCGTCGGCCGCTTCCATACTGGGCACGGATACCCTGACAATGTCCACCCCCGCATCCTGCAGCCGACGAATCTGGCCAACCGTGGCGTCCACGTCACAGGTTTCGGTATTGGTCATGCTTTGCACAGAGATGGGGGCGTCACCACCTACCGGCACCTTGCCGACAAAAATCTGCCGGGTCTTGCGGCGCTCAATTTTGACTTCGGGTTCCATGATGTTTCCTGGTCTCGCGAATCAGGGAAGAGTGATGCGGACAACCTTACCGGGTGAATCCGTCGGCAAGGTGACAGCCTCGCCATTGAGGTACATATCCGAAACGGCGCCGGCATTGCCCAGCGTCACGTTGAACGGCGCCTGGCCATCCAGCTGCAAGGTCCCACCTCCCAGCTGCTCACCCTGTCTCAGGGTGCGCCCGGACGCGTCCTTGATTTGCACCCAACAATTGGTCGAAAAGGCCAGAATCAGGCGATCGAGGCCGCTCTCGGCCAGCATGGAATCGTCTACCGCCTCGGTTTCTGCCTCGGGCTCAGGCTGTGCCCCTTCCTCGGTGTCATCAACCGGAGAAAGCGCCTCGCCAAGATCAGGATTCGTATCGCCAGCACCGGCATTGCTGCTGTCCACACCCTGCAGGCTATCGCCATCCGCATCCAGATCCAGTGACGAGGATTCCGCCGTTTCCTGCAGAGCCGTTGGCTCAGGTGGCACTACATCATCCGCACCTTCCGGCCAGGCAAGCAGGCCGGCCACAATCACCATCAACAGCAGCACAAGCCAGACCCAGGGCCGCGCCAGCAACGCCGGCTTGCGAGGCATGGATGGCAACTCCAGCGGCTTGTTGAAAGCATCTTCGTTAATCATTTGCTGGAAGGTATTGGCCACCTCATCTGCCGGCAACCCCAACAGACGAGCATAGTTTTTCAGGTAACCCTTAACAAAAGTTGCCTCTGGAAGACGCTCGTAATCATCCGCCTCCAGCGCCAGCAGATAAGTCTGCGAAAGATGCATGCGCTTGGCGGCTTCCGCCGTAGTCCAGCCCATGGCTTCGCGAGCCTTGCGGCAACGTTCACCAGGAAGCACAACCATGTCTTCGCTCATTGTTCACCCTCCGCTTTGGCTTGCTTCCAGTTCTGCCACTCACGATACTCCGGTGAGCGGCGATAGAGGTTTTCAAGCGCCAGCTCGTAGCTGGATTGCTGATCCTTGAGGCCGCGGGCACTGGCAAGCTGAATGCCCAGCCACAACGATCGGGCCGTCTGACGGTTGGTCCGCTGCAGATACTGCTTGTAGTAATCCCAGGCCAAACGGGCATTGCCTTCACTGTAATAAAGGTCAGCCAGCTCCAGATTAGGCACCACGGCACGAGGGTTCAGGCGAATCGCCTTGATGAAGGCCTGTTGCGCTTCCTCATCACGGCCCAATTCACGATAACAGCGCCCCATGTTCTCCCAGGCACTGGCTCGGCCATCGTAACCGGGATCATTGGCAGCCTTCTCGAACTTGTCGAGTGCATCCTTGAACTCACCGCGGGAAAACAACAACGTGCCGTAATTATTCAATGTCGGTGAATATTTGCGATTGGCACTGAGCGCTTTTTTATAGTGGTATTCTTCCCGCTCAGGATCCTGTTCATACTTGTACAGCAACCCCATGGCGTTATGTGCGATCGCACTGTCGTCATCAAGATCTATCGCCCGGGAGAAGTGCCGGCGCGCCTCAGCGGGGTTGCCTTGCTGAAGATACTGAAAACCCGCGGCCACCCGACTGGTCACCGCTTCGTCAATGTTGACATCCTGCTTGCCCGTTTCCACCGTTACACAACCGGTGTTCAAAAGGCCTGCCAGAAGCAGACCCGCAAAACCACGAAGATAGAGAGTCATTAGGCTTGCGCTGTATTGTTATCCGAGTTTTCGGAGCGGTGAAATATGGATTCTTTCCAGCGCTCACTGCGCCGGGTCCGGTCTTGCACCTGCCCCACCAGCTGACCACAGGCGGCATCAATATCATCGCCACGAGTCGTCCGTACCGTCGTCAACAATCCATTGTCATTCAGATACTTATGGAATTCCAGAATATCGCTCTTGCGTGAACGCTCGTACCCGGCATGCGGGAACGGGTTAAAAGGAATCAGATTCACCTTCACCGGAATACCGTTAAGCAGTTTAACCAACTGGCGGGCATGTTCCGGTTTGTCGTTCACATCCCGGAGCATCACGTATTCCATGGTAATGGTGTTGTGCTTGTGGGAAATGTTCTTGGTGTAACGCTTGCAGGCCGCCATCAGCTCCTTGAGCGGATACTTGCGATTCAGCGGTACCAGTTCGTTACGCAGCTCATCATTGGGGGCGTGCAGGCTTACCGCCAGCGCCACATCCAGATCCTGACTGAGCTGATCCATCTTCGGAATCACCCCGGAGGTAGACAGCGTAATGCGTTTCTTGCCGATGCCGTAACCAAGGTCATCCTTCATGATGCGCATGGCGGTCAGCACGCGGTCGTAATTCAGCAGCGGTTCACCCATGCCCATCATCACCACATTGGTAATGGGGTGCTCACCCAGGTTACGACGCGGGCCGAAAGAACGGGCGGCCTGCCACACCTGACCGATAATCTCGGCGCTGGTCATGTCTCGCTGAAAGCCCTGCTTGCCCGTGGAGCAGAAGCTGCAATCCACGGCACAGCCCACCTGGGACGACACGCACAGGGTGCCGCGACGACCATCGGGAATAAAAACGGTTTCCACGGCACCGCCGTTGTCCAGTGCAAACACCCACTTGCGGGTGCCATCACGGCTGATGCTTTCGTGGCTCACTTCCGGGCCGCGAATTTCGGCGACCTCGGCGAGTTTCTGGCGCAACGCCTTGCCCACATCGGTCATTTGCTCGAAGGAATCCGCCTGATGGTGGTGGATCCATTTCAGCACCTGCTGGGCACGAAACTTCTTCTCACCCATATTCAGGAAGAACTCTTCCATTTGCGGGCGATCAAGACCGAGCAGATTGACTTTCTGTTGGACAGTCATGGCATTCTCCAGTCAGGCAATTTCCAGTGCCTGTATACAAGTCTGCCACGGCCGGGGCCGTGGCAGACAGAGCTACACCGCTGAAATTAGCGGGTGCGCGGGCACAGTTCTTCGTCGGAGAAGAAGTAGGCCACTTCACGGGCGGCAGACTCGGTAGAGTCAGAGCCGTGTACCGCGTTCTCGTCAATGGTCTGAGCGAAATCAGCGCGAATGGTTCCAGCCGCAGCGTCTGCCGGGTTGGTAGCGCCCATCAGGTCACGATTCTTGGTTACAGCGTCTTCGCCTTCCAGAACCTGAACAACCACAGGGCCGCTGGTCATGAAGGACACCAGATCCTTGAAGAACGGGCGCTCCTTGTGCTCGGCGTAGAAACCGCCCGCCTGCTCGTCGCTCAGGTGTACCATTTTCATGGCAACCACTTTCAGGTCAGCCTTTTCGAAACGGGCAACGATGTCGCCGATTACGTTCTTGGCCACGGCATCAGGCTTGATGATAGAGAGGGTGCGCTCAACAGCCATCAGTCTGTTCACTCCAGATTTGCGTTAAATGGTCCTCGGAAACCCAAACGGCTCCCCGGGGCAATGACAGGGGTGATCGGCAGACTGGCAAAGCAGCCCACGCAGCAACCCCCTGGAACCGGCGGATTATACGCAAGCAGGGCGAATTATGATACCGTTGCCGCCCGTCGGACACGCACCGCCCCGCCGTCACCGGGCCACGGCCTTTCAGCCCCGCCTCCATTCGACAGCGCCCGCGAAAGGCGTATAATACCCGACTAAATTACTCTGGTATTCACTTACACTTCTGGACCGCAGGCGCTGATCTATGAGCCAAGCCGAACTGGACAAGCTGATTCGCTCCAATTACGAGGCCGGTTTCACCACCCAGGTGGACACCGAGACCCTGCCCCCGGGCCTGAGCGAGGATGTCATCCGCTTTCTGTCTGCCAAGAAAGGCGAGCCGGAATGGATGCTGGAATGGCGGCTGGACAGCTACCGCAAATGGCAGGAAATGCCCTCCCCGAGCTGGGCACACCTGAAGCACCCGCCCATCGATTTCAACGAGGTGTCCTACTACTCCAAGCCGAAAAGCCTGGATGACGCCCCGAAGAGCCTGGACGAAGTGGATCCTGAGCTGCTTGCCACTTATGAAAAACTTGGCATTCCTCTGCATGAGCAGGAAATGCTGGCCGGGGTTGCTGTGGACGTGGTATTCGATTCCTCCTCGGTATTCACCACCTTCAAAGAGAAGCTGGCCGAGGCCGGGGTGATCTTTTGCTCCATTTCCGAAGCTATCAAGGAACACCCGGAGCTGGTGAAGAAGTATTTGGGCTCTGTGGTTCCCCAGGGCGACAATTTCTATGCTGCCCTGAACAGTGCGGTGTTCTCCGACGGCTCCTTTGTGTACATCCCCAAAGGCGTACGCTGCCCCATGGAGCTGTCTACCTACTTCCGCATCAACGAAGCCAACACCGGCCAGTTCGAACGTACGCTGATCATTGCCGACGAAGGCAGCTATGTGAGCTACCTGGAAGGCTGCACCGCCCCCCAGCGAGACGAAAACCAGCTGCACGCAGCCGTAGTGGAACTGGTTGCCCTGCCCGGTGCCGAGATCAAATACTCCACTGTGCAGAACTGGTACCCCGGCGATGAAAATGGCAAGGGCGGCATCTACAACTTCGTGACCAAGCGCGGTGTGGCCCACGACAACAGCAAGATCAGCTGGACCCAGGTGGAAACCGGCTCTGCCATCACCTGGAAGTACCCTTCCGTTATCCTGCGTGGCGACAACAGCATCGGCGAGTTCTACTCCGTGGCCCTGACCCGCCACATGCAGCAGGCGGACACCGGCACCAAAATGATCCACCTGGGCAAGAACACCAAGAGCACCATCATCTCCAAGGGCATCTCTGCCTCGCGCAGCCAGAACGCCTACCGGGGCCTGGTGCGCATCAGCCCCCGTGCAGACAACGCCCGCAACTTCACCCAGTGCGATTCCTTGCTGCTGGGCGATCAGTGTGGCGCACACACCTTCCCCTATATCGAGTCGAAAAACCCCACGGCCACCATCGAACACGAGGCCACCACCTCCAAGGTGAGTGATGACCAGATGTTCCTGTGTCGCCAACGCGGTATCGACCCGGAAAAAGCAGTCTCCATGATCGTGAATGGCTTCTGCAAGGAAGTCTTCAAGGAACTGCCCATGGAGTTTGCGGTAGAAGCCGGCAAGCTGCTTGAAGTCAGCCTGGAAGGCGCAGTGGGCTAAGCCCCGACACTAATACGCCGTAGGAGCTTGCCTGTAAGCGAAACTGCATTGGCCAAGGCCAAATCGTCTGCAGGCAAGCTCCCACAGAACCCTGAATCAACCCGGAGCCGGGAAACCCGGCCCAACCGAAAGGCGCATCGAAACATGCTGGAAATTCGTGATCTGCACGCCTCCGTGGCGGACAAGCCGATTCTTAAAGGCCTGAACCTGACCGTTAATCCGGGCGAGGTCCACGCCATCATGGGCCCCAATGGCTCCGGCAAGTCTACCCTCGCCAATGTGCTGTCAGGCCGTGACAATTACGAGATCACCGGTGGCGAAGCCCTGTTCGAAGGCAACAGCCTGGCGGAGATGGAGCCGGAAGAACGCGCCCAGGCCGGTCTGTTCCTGGCCTTCCAATACCCGGTCGAGATCCCCGGGGTCTCCAATATGGAATTCCTCAAGGCCGCCCTGGAATCCGTGCGTGGCGCCCAGGGCAAGGAAGAGTGGGACTCCGTGACCCTGCTTCGCCAGGCTCGTGCCGCTTGCAAACAGGTCAACCTGGACGCCAGCTTCCTCAAGCGAGGGGTTAACGAAGGCTTTTCCGGCGGCGAAAAGAAACGCAACGAAATCATGCAGATGATGCTGATGGAGCCCAAGCTGGCGCTGCTTGACGAGACCGACTCCGGCCTCGACATCGACGCGCTGCAGGTGGTCGCCAAAGGCGTCAACTCCCTGCGCAGCCCGGAACGCGGCATCGTGCTGGTTACCCACTATCAGCGCCTGCTGGACTACATCGTCCCGGACTTCGTACACGTGCTGTACAACGGCCAGATCATCAAGTCCGGTGGCAAGGAACTGGCCCTGGAACTGGAACAGAAAGGCTATGGCTGGCTCACCGGAGAAGAGGAGTCCGCATGACCGTCTCCGCCAATGAACTGGCGCTGGAACTGAAAACCCAGGCGCTGGCAAACGCCCGTCGCAACGGCAGCGAAGGTGTGGTGCTGGATGCCCTCGAAGGCGCCAGCTTCCCGCAGCGCAAATCCGAACGCTGGAAATACACCTCGCTGCAAGCACTGGCCGATGGCCACCTTAATGGCGTCGCCGCTGGCGACATTGCCCAGCCGCTACCGGCGCTGAGTGAGTGCGTGGTCTCCATTACCAATGGCGCCCTGACCGGCAGCACCCTGCCCGACGGTGTCAGCCTGCATCACGAAAGCCCCGAGGTGAACGGCCTGGAAACCCCGTTTGCCCTGTACAACAGTGCAGTGGCACGCGCCGTGGTCCTGGAAGTCGCCGCCAACACCCGCGTTGCGCAGCCCATCCATGTGCAGATCCAGTCCGCCAGCGATGCGCCGGCACACTGCAACCCCCGCGTGATCGTCAAGCTCAACACCGGTGCCGAAGCCACCGTTATCGAGCACTACCACGCCGAGGGTCAGGCACTGACCAATGCCGTGACCGCCCTGATCACGGCTGACAATGCCAAACTGACCCATTACCGCCTTCAGGGTGAGCATGCTTCCACCCTGCACATCGGCACCCTGGTCATTGATCAGCAGGGCGTCAGCACCGTGGACAGCTATCAGCTGATGACCGGTAACCGTCTGCGCCGCAACGACGTGCACGCACTGGTGAACAAGAGTGGTGCCGAGCTGAACATGAAGGGCATCTTCGTGGTCCGCAACAAGGGCCACGTGGACAACCAGATGTGCGTGGAACACGCCGTGCCCAACTGCGAGTCCGACCAGAACTTCAAAGGTCTGGCAGGTGAAAGCGGCAAGGCCGTATTCAACGGTCGCATCCATATTCATCCGGGTGCCAGCGGCACCAACGCCGAACTGTCCAACAAGAACCTGCTACTCAACGCCGGGGCGGAAATTAACACCAAGCCGGAGCTGGAAATCTACAACGACGATGTGAAATGTGCCCACGGCACCACCGTCGGCCAGCTCGATGCCATGCAGCAGTTCTACCTGCAATCCCGGGGCATCGCCGCTGCCGAAGCCAAGCGCATGCTGAGCCTGGGTTTCGTCAACGAACTGTTGATGGCCCTGCCCCACGAAAAAGTGGCCGAGTGGGCCACCCCGTGGCTGGAAGCCGAGCTGACCCAGGCCAGCCCGGCGGGAGCTGATGCCGCGTGACCGCCAAGGCACTGGATATCCACGCCCTGCGCGCCCAGTTCCCGATTCTGGACCAGCAGGTCAACGGCAAACCGCTGGTCTATCTGGACAATGGCGCCACCACCCAGAAGCCGGTGGCGGTGCTCGACGCCCTGCAGAACTACTATCGCGGGGTGAACTCCAATGTGCACCGGGGCGCCCATTACCTGAGTGACGAGGCCACCGGCCAGTTCGAAGGTGCGCGCCAGACCGTGGCGAATTTCCTTAACGCCAGTCGCGAAGAGATCCTCTGGACCAAAGGCACCACCGAGTCCATCAACATCGTTGCCCAGTGTGTGGCCCGCGAGCAGCTACAGCCCGGTGACGAAGTGCTGATCAGCACCAGCGAACACCACGCCAACATTGTGCCCTGGCAGCAGGCCTGCCTGGCCACAGGCGCCACCCTCAAGGTGATCCCGCTACACGACGACTGCAGCCTGGATCTGGACGCCTTTGATTCACTGCTCAGCGACAAGACCAAAATCGTGGCCATCGGCCATGCCAGCAATGCACTGGGCACGCTGAACCCGGTGAAACACATGGTAGCCAAGGCAAAAGCCGCAGGCGCCATCACCCTGGTAGATGGCGCCCAGGCAGTGGCCCACTTCCCGGTCGATGTGCAAGATCTGGGGGCCGATTTCTACGCCTTCTCCGGTCACAAGCTGTTTGGCCCCACCGGCATTGGCGTGCTGTACGGCCGCCGCGAGCTGCTGGACGCCATGCCGCCCTACCAGACCGGCGGCGAGATGATCGAAGTGGTCACCTTCGAGAAAAGCACCTGGAATCAGCTACCCTACAAATTCGAGGCCGGCACCCCGAATATTGCTGGCGCTATCGGGCTGGGCGCAGCGATCAACTGGCTCAACGGCCAGGACCGTGCCGCACTGGAAGCCCACGAAAACGCTTTGCTGGCCTACGCCACCGAGCAGGCAAACGCCTTTGATGGCTTGAAAATCATTGGTACCGCCGCCAGTAAAGTGAGTGTGCTGTCGTTCCTGCTGGACGGTGGTCACCCGGCTGATGTGGGCATGCTGCTGGACAAACAAGGCGTCGCCGTCCGTACCGGGCACCACTGCACCATGCCGCTGATGGACAGCCTCGGGATTCCCGGCACTGTTCGAGCCTCGTTCTCGATCTATAATACGCTTGATGAGGTGGACCGCCTGTTTGCGGCGCTTGAGAAGGTGAAAACCTTTCTCTAACCCTGGCACCCACCTTCACTGTAGGAGCGTCGCTGGCGGCGCGATCAGCAAGCGCAGTTTATCGCGCCGCCAGCGACGCTCCTACGGAAGCTCAACCATGCATTACGCAAGGTAGGTAACACCCATGACGGTTCAGACCTTTACCCCCGGTCAGATCACGCTCCACCTGACCGACGCTGCCAACAAACAGGCGCTGCGTGAAATCGCCCGCGCCAATGCCGCCGGCATCCGTCTGGATCTGGATGAGTCCGGCTGCTCCGGTTTCATGTATGTGCTGGACTTCGTTGAAGACGCCAAAGACGGCGACACACTCTTCCAGATTGACGGGGTCAACCTGTACGTGCCGGAAAAGTGGCTGCCCATGCTCAATGGCCTCGTCATCGACTACGTCACCGAGGGCGTCAACAGCCTGTTCAAGTTTCGCAATCCCAATGCCACCGGCGAATGTGGCTGCGGCGAAAGCTTTACTGTCGACGAGGTCTGACCCTTGTTTGAAACAAACAAGTCACAGGAACAACGCACGGTCATCGTTCAACGTGATGTCCCGGCCCGCAAAGTCCCGGATGGCACCCGCATTACCATCCCCAAAAACAGCTTCGTCAACCTGCGCCAGGCGTTGGGCGGCACCTATACCGTGACCATCAACGGCAACATGGCCCGCATTGATGGCACCGATGCCGATGCTATCGGCCAGGAACCGCTGGAGCTGAATTTTGCGCCCGCCAACGAAGACGGCAGCGTGCGTCAGGACGACCTGGACAATACCCTGCAAACCATCTTCGACCCGGAGATTCCGGTCAGCATCAAGGAACTGGGGCTGGTCTACGGCTGCGATGTGATCCAGCGGGATGGCCAGAACGTGGTACAAATCCGCATGACCCTCACCGCACCCAACTGTGGTATGGGCCCCGTACTGGTCGGGGACGTGGAAGACCGTCTTGGCAAGGTCCCCAATGTGGACAAGGTGGAAGTGGCCCTGGTATTTGATCCCCCCTGGAGCCGCGACATGATCAGCGAAGAAGCCCAACTGGAACTGGGCATTTTTTGAAGAAAGCCTGGCGCCCCCTTCTCATTCTTGCGCCAGACGCCGGACTAACGGCGTCAGACCACGGAGCTCAACAACGTGTCTTTTGATATCCGCAGCATCACCCTCGGCAGTGATATCACCGCTGACGACATTGCCGAAGATCTGGAATTTCTTGACGACTGGGAAGAGCGTTACCGCTATATCATTGACCTGGGCAAGCAACTTCCCGGCCTGCCCGACGAACTAAAAACTGAAGACCGTTTTGTGCGCGGCTGCCAAAGCCAGGTGTGGCTGGAAACCGACTACGACAGCGACGCCGGCAAGCTGTATCTGGCGGTCGATTCCGATGCGCTGATCGTGAAAGGCCTGGCCGCCATTGTGCTCTCGGCGCTCAACCGTCAAGCCCCCAAGGCCATTCAGCAATACGACATGGACGGCTTCTTCGACCGCATCGACCTGCTTAGTCATCTCAGCCCCACCCGTGGCAACGGCCTGCGCGCCATGGTGGCCAAGATCCGTCATCAGGCCGAGCAACTTGACGGCTAAATCCTCTCCGGGGTGGATTGAACGTTAACGTTTATACCGCCTGGCGGGCGCTGGAGTGCGCCTCGCTGAACTGGAACACGAAGCGTACTTCCTCCCCGTCCCCAGGTTCACAGGCCAGCAATGCGGCTTCCTCCTCAAACCAGGCCGCCACGCCCTTCACCGCCCCGGGCACCATCGCCCCCATATTGCGCTGCGAGGCATAACGAATTTCCACCAGATCGCTACCACAGCGATTGACCACAATGGCCGGCGCACTGGCGGAAGGGTCTTTCATGTGCACGATACGTTCGTGGGTTTGCTGAAGATTGAGCAGAAAATCGATGGCATTGGCGCCGGCAGGAATGGCCGCCTGATACATTTGCATCATGGGGGCGATAACCCATTCCCCGAAGTCTGCCAACAGATCATCACGGCGCAGCCCGGTTGCCCTTTCCGCTGCCGCCAACAACGCCTCCATTTCACCATCGGGGTACAGCGCAACAGGAAGATAGGTTTTCCCTTTTAGCCCTGCGTCGTTGATCACCTCTCCCCAGGTCCCTTCCCCGAGAAACTCGTCCAGGTAACGCTTGAAATTGGATACGATAGCCCCGTGCATGACAGCCACCCTGTTTGCCGGTTAATACCTATATCCAGCAAAACGCATACCCAAATGGCTACCATTCGGCCCGACAATCACACCGCCCAGCCTGGAAAAGAGACCCCCGTCACGCAGGGGTGACAATCAGGGTCACATTGTGTGATGGCAGGTCGCTTACGCCACCTGCCGCAGGCGCCCCACTGCCTCCAGCACATTGGCCACGGCCCGCTGGATATCCTCTTCTGTGGTAAAACGCCCGACTGAAAAGCGGATGGAACCATGGGCCAAGGCATCCGCAATGCCCATCGCCTTGAGAACATAGGAAGGCTCCAGAGATGCCGAGGTACACGCCGAGCCAGAAGACACCGCCACCTGATTCAGGGCGGTCATCAACATTTCGCCATCCACACCCGCAAAGGCCACATTCAGATGGCCAGGCAGACGCGGCGCTCCGGCACCGTTGATGCTGAGGCCCGGCAATCCAGCAATACCCTCCCACAGCTGGTCACGCAATGCAGCAATGCGTGGCCCCTCTTCCGTCATCAAACGGCCAGCCAACGCAAACGCCTCGCCCATACCCACAATCTGATGAGTCGCCAGGGTGCCAGAACGCATGCCGCGCTCATGGCCACCACCGTGGATCTGGGCCATCACCCTAACGTCAGGAGAGCGGCGCACATAGAGGGCGCCAATACCCTTGGGACCATAAATCTTGTGCGCACACACAGACACCAGATCCACCGGCAATGCGCGGACATCCAAGGGCAACTTGCCAACAGTTTGGGCGGCATCGGTATGGAACAACACCCCCTTCTCCCGGCACAGCGCGCCTATTGCCGCGACATCGTTGATCACCCCGGTCTCGTTGTTGGCATGCATCACCGACACCAGCACCGTGTCTTCGCGCATCGCCTCACGCACCGCATCGACCGACACCTGGCCGTCGCTGGACGGCTTGAGGTAGCTCACCGGGTGCCCCTGCTGCTCCAGCCACCGGCAGGCGTCGAGAACCGCCTTGTGTTCGGTAGCAGAGGTAATCACATGGCCACCACCACGGGCATCGATCACCCCCTTGATGGCCAGGTTATTGGCCTCAGTGGCACCACTGGTCCACACCACCTCACGGGGGTCGGCATTAAGAAGATCGGCGACCTGGCGGCGGGCGTTTTCCACAGCCTCTTCTGCCAGCCAACCGTACAGGTGACTTCGAGACGCGGGATTGGCAAAAGTCCCCTCGGGACCAAGATGGCGGACCATCACGTCAACCACCGCCGGATCGACCGGGGTGGTTGCCGCGTAGTCCAGATAAACGGCTTGGCTCATGGCTGACTACAAGGAATGGTTGGCTGTGAGGCGCGAATTATAGACTACTGACGGGCAAGCGCTGCTGCTGTCGATCCTGACGCATGGAAATCTGCCGCACTTCCTGGCGAGCCACCAGCTCACCCAGTGAAATACCGGTCAGGAAAGCCTGGATCTGGTCTGACAGATCGCACCAGAGGTGGTGGGTCAAACAGGTATCGCCTTCCTGGCAATCACCGTTGCCACCGCAACGGGTCGCATCCACGGACTCGTCCACCGCAGCAATAACGGCAGCCACATCAATATCCTCACTGGAGCGGCTCAGCTGATAGCCGCCACCGGGACCGCGCACACTGCTGACCAATCCATTGCGGCGCAGCTTGGCAAACAACTGCTCCAGGTAAGAAATGGATATACCCTGACGCTCGGAAATGTCCGCCAGTGACACCGGGCCGGCGGCAGCGTGCAATGACAGATCCAGCATGGCGGTCACGGCATAGCGGCCTTTTGTGGTTAGACGCATATCCACACCTTTTTTGCGTGTATTTAACGAAAGAGACTAATAATCCCGACCGTTTTGGTCAAGTATTTAACGGATAATAAACAAGAATCATTATCGTTTAAAGTGCCACTATGGCAGAATTTCCTCCCGCTTGCCAGCAACTGTCTAAACATTGTGCAGCCGCCACCGGGAAGGCTTGACACCCGCACCTGCCTCACGGAGAATTCGCGGCCTCGAATGGCAAGGTAGCTCAGCTGGTTAGAGCACAGCACTCATAATGCTGGGGTCGGCGGTTCAAGTCCGCCCCTTGCTACCAAACGATGAAAAAGGGCTGGAGAGTGATCTCCAGCCCTTTTTGTTTTACTTGTGCTTGAACCGCCCCCTGTCACGGCCATCCGCCAGTCCAAACCTAATAGAGTACTCATGCGCATCCGAGAAGCTTCTGCGGAAGATTTTGATGACATCTGGCCCATTTTCTGCGAGATCGCCGCAGCGGGAGAGACCTACGCGTACCCTCGAGACATCACCAAAGACGAGGCCCGGGAGCTTTGGCTGGCGGCACCACGCAAGACCTTCGTGTTCGAGGACGATGGGAGAATTCTGGGCACTTATTACATCAAGACCAATCAAGCAGGACCGGGTCAGCATGTCTGTAATTGCGGCTATATGGTGTCTTCCGCTGCAAGAGGAAAAGGACTTGCCACTGCCATGTGTGAGCATTCGCAAACCCTTGCACGACAGCTAGGGTATAAAGCCATGCAATTCAATTTTGTAGCGTCCAGCAACCAAGGCGCTGTAAGACTCTGGAACAAGCTCGGCTTCGACACCGTCGGCACTTTGCCCAGCGCATTCCTTCATCCAACACAGGGGTATGTGGATGCGCTGGTGATGTATAAGTGGCTGGGCGAGTAGCGATCCCGCCTTCTCTGGCCACTGCTGCATGGGCCCCTTCCTCCCCCTCAGCTTGTCGCGCTGTAAATACAGGACAGCAGCACGGTGCGAACTGGACACCTGTCACAGTGCTGTTGTATGTTTTTCCTTCCCCCCAATGGATGCCAATCCCGGTTTCAGGACAAGTCCGTCAAAGACGGGTGTCTGGCGTGGTCTGGCAGCCAACAATCTTCAAGTCTTTCGGCCTTGGCCAAACCTCGTTAGGAATTGGTCTTCGCCTTGAGCTTGGCAAAGTCCACCGGGCAACATCTGCGCAGCCGCCGCCTGCCCAACAATAACGCCATCGCACACGCAATCCTTTGAGAGCAATCCGCGTGTCTGATGCTGGGGGAAAGAATGAATCGGTTTCTGATCTGTATCCTGCCTGCCACTGTGCTCACCCTCACAACGACTGCCAGCGCGCAAACGCCCGTCACACAGAACAAATGGAGTCCCAGAATCGGGGTGGAAGGCAAACCCGGCACCGATCGCAGTCTCGGCGAAGCCGATCTGTTCTTTCCTGTATGGCAGAACAACGACACCCTCCTGTTCGCCAATCTGCGTGGACGCTTCGATAATCAGGACAGCCTCGAAGGCAATGCGGGCCTGGGCCTGCGGCACATGCTGGACACGGGCTGGAACCTGGGTGGCTACGGCTATTTCGACCGTCGCAGAACTCCCGGCGACAACCACTTCAACCAGGCCACATTCGGCGTGGAAGCCCTGTCCCTGAACTGGGACGTCCGGGCCAATGGCTATATTCCTGTCGGCACCACCGAGCACGAAGCGGACAGCGCCAGCGTCACGCAATTCACTGGTACCGGTTTCACCTATCGTGCCGGTGAAGAACGCAGCATGAGTGGCTTCGATGCAGAGATAGGCTGGCGACTCCCGCTATTCAAGCGCGATGCCGCCCACCAACTACGGCTATACGCAGGTGGCTATCGTTTCACTGACAGCAAGGCAGAAACGATAGCGGGGCCGCGCACCCGGCTGGACATGAATTTCAATGACGTTCCGTTTTTAGGGCAAGGGGCGCGGTTATCCCTGGGGCTGGAGCACCAGCACGATGATCCCCGTGGCAGCCAGACGTTTGGGCTGGTTCGCCTGAGCATCCCCCTCGGTGGGCCAGAACGCGGCAACAGGCAGCCAACGCCCATGGAACGCAGAATGACCGACCCGGTGATCCGTGATGTGGATGTGGTCAGCCAGGCCGGGGCCTACGGTCGAACAGAGCACATCACCGAAACAGCCGAAGGCAAACACATTACGGTGCTAGACAGCACCAGCATCAGTAATGGCACAGATTTGGCCACCGCGATTAATGCCGCCGGGGCCAACACGGCCGTCATTCTCAATGGGGACTACACCGACATCAATCAGGTCGCGGTACTGCTGGATGGTCAGGACATTCTGGGGAAATCGACCCTGTTGGCCAAAACCCCCTCGGGGAAAATCGTCAACCTCACGACACCATCCGCCAGCATTACCGGCGAAGGCGATAATGGCAGCGGTGGCGCCAACCGTTTTTTTGAGATGGCCAACAACAGCAGCCTGGTGGGCGTCCAGGCGAGCATCAGCCGAAGCGGCTCCGCTTTGATCGCCCAAATGGATAACGTGTCCGATGTTCAGATCCACGACAATGTGTTGCACTCACAGGTGTCTGCCAGCACCGCTGCGCTCTTTCTGATAAAGAACAGCCACCATATTTCCATCCGCAACAACAACGCCACGGTCGTGGCCAATGGCAGCACGGGGCAGGCGCTCGCCTTTACCGACAACAACAGCTATATCGACTTTTCCGACAACACCCTGTTCCTTTCGGGGACCATTCTAACCACAGATATCCATACCTATCTGCTTGCCGGGGGCGTCACGATTAACCATCTTTCAGGCACCGGTAATACCGCCAATATCGCCCGCTGCTATATCGTCAGCACCTACACGATCACGGGTACTATCAAAACCAACGGTACCGACATGTGTCCATGAGTTTATGAGCTCAGGCACGACAAAAGCGAGGGCGGTAAAGGTAACGCGAGCGGAGCCAGGGCTAACGCCTGAACCGGACAAGCGGCCAGAGGGGAGGCTCTTACTCCCTTCTGCTCGCCGTTGACGACGAACGTGGGTTACCCGCAGTCTCAGGGCCGGATAACGAAATAGTAGTCGTCGCTGAGCCGCAGTCTCAGGCAATCCGCAGCACCACCCGTTTCCCGCTCCCACTCCACAGACTGCACACCCAGATCGAATGCAGCAGTATTTCGTGCAATGTGCTTTAGGCGTTCAATATCGGTGGATTCGGTAATCAATACCGGAGGCGTTGGCGCACTAGTGGCGCCGCTTTTTTCGCGGAACAGTTTCATCGTCTCTCTCCTTGCGCCTTCAAAGCGACAGCCTGGCTGCTTTGAGATGACGTCCGCCGCATCCACCACAGAGGGCGGGAAGGCGGTTATCGTTATTCGTGTTCCTTAACAGACCCTATTGTTGTTACCCGAATTCAGGAAAAGACGCAATTATCCCGTTTTCTCATATTCCAGATATTGCAGTGACCGGGAAGCCGTGGCCGGGACGGCACTGACGCCCGGACCGACTCCTGAAGAATCATGGTCTAGAGAATGACGAGATGATTGGGCAGCTCGTTCTTCTGGCGGGTTGCGGGTACATGGGCAGCCAGCTTGTCAACGCAGGCCGTTACCGTTTCCTGAAAGCCCTGTGCCGTCTGCCCGGCTTTGACCCGGGAAATGAAGGTATCCACTATCGCCTGCCATTCGTCATCACCGACATGCTGGGCAATCCCCTGGTCCGCCAGGATTTCCACATAATGTTCGGCTTCGCTGACGAAAATCAGCACGCCGGTGGCATCCCGGGTACGATGCAACCCCTGTTGCAAAAACGCGTTGCGCGCCAGGCTGGCAGCCCGCAAATGCTGCAGGCGACGCGGCACCAAACGGAACTGCAGGGGCTTCCAGCGGAACAGCACCGCCAGCACCAGCAGCATACCCCATTGCAGCAGCAGCGCCTCAAAGGCAGTCAGCCAGTGTGGCAAAAACAGCAGCGCCGCAGGGACCAGCAGAGACAGCAGCGCCGCCCACAACAAAGTGACATAACGGTAATCATCTGCCTGCGTGGCCAACACGGTGACCAGCTCGGCATCGGTGCGTTTTTCCTGTTCGTTGATGGCCTCGGCCAATGCCGCCTGGGCGGCTTTATCCAGTAACACTACCTGTCTCCCTTACCAGCCACCGGAGGCGCCACCGCCACCGAAACCACCACCGCCGCCGCCGAAGCCGCCGCCACCAAAACCACCACCGCCGAAACCTCCTCCCCCCATGGGCATGGGCAGGAACATGAAGCCACCGCGGCGACCACCCCGGCCGCCACCGCCCCCGAAGGAGAGCAGGAAGGTCAACACGATCATCACTGCCAGGATGCCCAGCGCCTTGAGCCCGGACACTTTCTGTCGTGGCTGCCGGGTGCCGGCATACTCACCCTTGATGGCAGCCAGAATCGCCGTGACACCAGCCTGGATGCCGCCATAAAACTGCCCCTGACGAAAGGCGGGCAGAATTTCCTGCTGGATGATCACGCTGGCCAGCGCATCGGTGAGCGAACCTTCCAGGCCATAGCCCACCTCGATACGCACCTTGCGGTCGTTGGGAGCCACAATCAGCAGAACACCGTTATCGTTATCCTTGCTGCCGATGCCCCAGTGACGGCCCAGCTGATAACCGTAGTCGGCGATGTCATAGCCCTGCAGATCCGACAGGGTGACCACCACCACCTGATTCGAGGTATTCTGCTCGGCCCCCGCCAGCGCCTGGGTCAGGCTCTGCGTCTGGGCCGGGGTTAACAGGCCTGCCTCATCGACCACACGGCCGCTAAGCTCGGGGAACGTCGGCGCCGCCCACAGGGGGGACGCCAACAGCAGACTGAGAAGCAGGAAAACGCGCATCAGTCGAAGCTGACCGCCGGTGCCTGGTCGGCCCCTTCCGAGGTCGCCTCATAGGTCTCGCGGATGTCCATGTCGCTGTACAGGAAGCTGTGCCACAGCCGGCCCGGGAAAGTACGAATCTCGGTGTTGTACTGCTGAACCGCCGCAATATAGTCCCGGCGAGCCACACTGATGCGGTTCTCGGTGCCCTCCAGCTGCGACTGCAACGCCAGGAAGTTCTGGTTGGCTTTCAGATCCGGATAACGCTCGGCTACCACCATCAGGCGCTGCAAGGCAGAGCCAAGCTGGCGTTGCGCCTGCTCAAACTGCTGCAGTTTTTCCGGGTTGTCCAGCAGGTTGCCATCCACCTGAATAGACCCCACCTTGGCCCGCGCCTGGGTCACATCCACCAGCACTTCCTGCTCATGACTGGCATAGCCCTTGACCGTGTTCACCAGATTGGGAATCAGATCGGCACGACGCTGGTACTGGTTTTCCACCTGGCTCCAGGCCGCTTTTACTTGCTCATCATAGGTGGGGATATTGTTGATCCCGCAGCCACTCAACCAACCCGCCAGCATTACCAGCACCACACTACGCCACAAGGTCATTACTGTGTTCTCCATTCATGTTGAATTCAGGCATCGTCCAACCAGATCGACAGCGGGGCACGACGCTTCTCCTCACGCAACGCGGCCAGCAAGCGGTCTTTGCCAGCCCGATTCAGCCGTTTGAGTCTCGCCTCCAGCTGCGAGGCCGACGAGCGATCCCCGCCGGGTACCAGCAGTACCGGCACCACAGGACGTCGCACCCGCGTGTAGCGAGCCCCTTTCGGGCTATGGTTGTGCTCATGGAAACGGCGAGCGGGTTCGGTACAGATCCCCGTGTACAGGGACTGGTCGGCACAACGCACCATATACACCCACCACTGTTGCATGCTTTTACATCTGCCCGCGAAATCATTGCTATGATGCCAGAGACGTTACAGACAACAAGGATGAAAAATGATTACGTATCTCTACTGGTTTCTTGTCGCCGCTCTGGTCATCGCCGCCCTGGTCGGTATCGGCGCTCGCGCCGGCAAGTGGAAGCCGGCCATCATCATCGCCGTGATCATCTGGCTGGTCTCCACCCTCGCCTACTATTTCTGGCTCCAGCAAGTGTTCGTCAAGCGCTTTGGCGGCACCATGAGCATCACCATCCCTGAGGAACACTACCACCTCAATGCCACCTGGAAAGATGACAACCTGTGGATCGAGGACTACGACCCTGCCACCAACGAATGCATCTTCCGTGAGTATTCCCGCGGCAACATGCTGCAGGGCCGGGTGGTACTGAAAAACTGTAATCCGCTGGGCGCCCGCAACCTGCCTGCAGCCCCTGCCGCCGGCCAATAAAGCGCCGCCGGCCTTCCCCTGTTCCGGGGATAGCGCTACCCTTCTGCGTTTTGAACCGGAACAGGAATCCCCATGAGCAATTCCGTCGAAACCCTGCTGTTTGCCCTGAACCTGATGCCTGAAGTGGTGGCATTTGAGCAGGTCCAGGCCGCCATTGACGAGCACTATGACTACACCCCGACCCGCTTCACCAATGGCAGCGGTGACGACATGGTGATCAATGAAGCAGGGACCAATGAGGGCTCCTGCAAGATCTTCGCGTTCGCCAAGCTGCACAACCTGAACGACGAGCAGACCCTGGCCTGCTTTGGGCATTTCTTCCGCGACCATGTGCTGAGCAACCCGGAAGGCGACGACCATGCCAACATTCGCACCTTCATGCGTCATAGCCTCAAAGACGTCCACTTCGACGGCGAAGCCCTGAAGCCACGATAATGTGAAACTCTTCGCGCTATCTTTACTGGAATTCCGCGAAGCTCAGTGCATCCCGAATGGAGACGATCAATGATGATGCGATGGATCCCCGCCCTGTTCAGCCTGTTTCTGCTTAGCCCCGCCAGCCACGCGGAGCAAAGCTGCGCCGCGGCACTGGATGTCACGGTGCGCAAGCTGCACTCGGACAAGCAGCTTGATCTGTGCGAAATGACCCGCAACCGCACCACACTGGTCGTCAATACCGCCAGCCAATGTGGCTACACCGGGCAATTCAAAGGGCTGGAAGCCCTTTACAAGGCCTACAAGGAAGATGGCCTGGTGATCGTCGGTTTTCCGTCCAACGACTTTAACCAGGAGCTGGGCAGCGAATCCGCCGTCGCCGACATTTGCTACATCAACTACGGTGTCACCTTCCCCATGGCCGCCACCAGCTCGGTGAGAGGCGATCAGGCCAACGCCGTGTTCCAGGTACTCAATGCCGCCACGCAAGCGCCGGGCTGGAACTTCAACAAGTATCTGGTTTCTGCCAACGGTGACGTCATCACACACTTCCCCTCCTCTGCCCAACCCCGCGGAGGAGAGCTGGAAACCGCCATTCGCCAGGCACTCGGCAAACCACCCGAGGGCCAGTAGCCGCCTGCGGCGGACCCTGATATGGTGGATAATTCCACTCACAACCTGGGATCAGTCCCGTGAAGGTTCGTAATAGCAAGGAAATACAGCGTCATCGCCTGGAACGCGATATGCAACGATTCCTGGCAGAAGGTGGATCCATTCAGGAGGTCGCCTCCGGCGTCAGTGGTGCCGACCCCATCAGCGGCAAGGGCCACCAGACGGTGCTGTTCAACGGCCCCAAAGAGCCTCGTCGCACCGACCTGACCCAGGTTGCAGCCACCATTGATTCACGCAAGGAAGCGAGAAAACACAAGCCAAAACGCCAGCGTCTGGCCCCCCGGCCACGTCGCAAGCTGGTCTACGATGATTTTGGCGAACCCCTGCGCTGGGTATGGCAGGAAAACTGATTCAACCACTTTGTTAATCTTTAAAGAGGACAGGCAATGAAACGGCTAGGGCTGTGGTTCGTGCTATTGGTCTTGGGGCAAACCGTGCAGGCGGACATCATCGAAACGCAAATCACCCTCCCCGACAATCTGGGCACCGGGGTGATGTACCTGAACGACAAACAGAAAAACCCCTCCGCAGGCGTGATCGTTATCCACGAATGGTGGGGGCTGAACGACTACGCCCGTGCCCGTGCCCGCATGCTCGCCAAACAGGGCTATGCTGCGTTGGCCATCGACATGTATGGCACCGGCAAGGTGGCCACCCACCCCAAAGACGCCAAGGCCTTCATGGAAGCCGCCATGGCGGACCCTGAAAAGATGAACCAACGTTTCCAGGCCGCCCGCACCCTGATGCTTAAACAACAGCAGGTCGATCCGGCACGGCTGTATGCCATTGGCTACTGTTTTGGCGGAGGGGTGGTTCTGCATCAGGCGCGCAGGGGCACAGACCTGGCGGGTGTCGCCAGTTTCCACGGCAGCCTCGGCACAGAACAGCCCGCCAAGGCCGGCGAGGTCAAAGCCCGGGTGCTGGTGGCCACCGGTCAGGCCGATCCCATGGTGCCTGCCGAGCAGGTCAGTGGTTTTGTCTCCGAGATGACCGCCGCGGGCGTCGACCTGCAACTGCTCAGTTTTCCCGGCGTGAAGCACAGCTTTACCAACCCCGGCGCCGACGCAGTAGCAGAACGCTTTGACATGCCGGTGGGCTATGACGCCCATGCCGACCAGGCCAGCTGGGAGGCCCTGATGAACTTCCTTGCCGCCACTCCGGAATAAAGCACCAACACGGGGCATCGCCAACCCGAATGCCCCATTTTAAATCGCGCCTTCCCCTCAAACCTGACACCCCCACCAGGCCCCAACAGCTAACCCGCTGAATTCCTTGGCAATGAAAAGGTTGGCACCCCACTTGCACCACATTCCGTCGAGGAATCGAATGGCCACGCTGCCATCACGCACTCAATACAATTTGCACCAATAGACAGCTAGGGTTCCGGTCACCTGCTTCAGGGTGATGCCTGGTCCGAGAGCTGGCGACCTTCACAGACTGACTTGGCAGAAGGTTACACGGCGGGACAAAAGCCCGGGAGAGCACGATGACAGCAGTGTCATTGGATTCCTCTCCGTCCGTAGCCAAGGAGGTCTGAAATGACCCGTTCCGTACGCAACACCGCTGCCGCCGCAGCACTTTCCCTGTTTGCCGTCCTGACCCCGGCCAGTGCCATGGCCAAAGACTCCTTCAGCATTTGCTGGTCCATCTATGTGGGCTGGATGCCCTGGGACTTCGGTGCCCAGCAGAAAATCGTCGACAAATGGGCTGACAAGTACGACATCGAGATCGACGTGGTGCAGATCAATGACTACGTGGAATCCATCAACCAGTACACCGCCGGAGCCTATGACGGCTGCGCCATGACCAACATGGACGCCCTCACCATTCCGGCTGCCGGCGGCGTGGATTCCACCGCCCTGATCGTGGGGGACTTCTCCAACGGCAACGACGGTGTGGTACTGAAAGGCACCGACGAGCTGGCCGATATCAAGGGCCAGAACGTGAACCTGGTAGAGCTGTCCGTTTCCCATTACCTGCTGGCCCGTGCCCTCGATACGGTTGGCCTGAGCGAGAAAGACCTGACGGTGGTGAACACCTCAGACGCCGATATGGTTTCTGCCTTCACCACGGACGATGTCACAGCGGTCGCTACCTGGAACCCGCTGCTCAGCGAAATCACGGCCATGCCTGACAGTCACAAGGTGTTCGACTCGTCGGAGATTCCCGGTGAAATCATCGACCTGATGGTAGTCAACACCGACACCCTCAACGCCAACCCGGACTTCGGCAAGGCACTGACCGGTGCCTGGTACGAAATCATGGCCACCATGTCCGCCGACAACGAGGCAGGCAAGGCCGCCCGTACCTTCATGGCCAAAGCCTCTGGCACCGACCTGGCCGGCTATGAGGCGCAACTGGCCTCCACCCGCATGTTCTATCAGCCCAGCGAGGCCGTCGCCTTCGTCAACAGTGCTGAGCTGAAAGACACCATGCAGAAAGTCGCGGAGTTCTCGTTTGAGCACGGCCTGCTCGGCGAAGGCGCACCGGATGCGGGTTTTGTGGGCATCGAAACCCCGGCCGGGGTATTCGGTAGCGACAGCAACATCCAGCTGCGTTTCATCCCGGACTACATGGCCATGGCGGCCGACGGAACGCTGTAAGAGAAAAACGTCAGACGTCTGAAGCCGGGCGTCTGACGTCTAACTGGCTGTTAAACCACACCGGGATTCATCATGAAGAAACTGATCAACCGCCGACCCGGCAACGCCTTGAGCTGGGCGTTGGGGCTACTGCCATTCCTGCTGCTGATGATCGCCTACATGGTGGCGTCTGATGCACGCCTGGCGGAGAACCCCAACGACAAGCTGCTGCCCGCACTGGACAGTTTTGTTCAGGCCATCGACCGTATGGCATTCGAACCCAGCAAACGCAGTGGTGAATATCTGCTTTGGGCCGATACGCTCGCCAGCCTGCAACGGCTCGGCATCGGTGTTGCCATTAGTGCCCTGGTAGCGGTGGTGGTTGGTATTGGCAATGGCACTATTCCGCTGGTGCGTTCCACCTTTTCGCCACTGGTAACCGGCCTCTCGCTGGTCCCACCCATGGCGATCCTGCCGGTGTTGTTCATTATTTTCGGTCTGGGCGAACTGGCCAAGGTCATGCTGATCATTATCGGGATTACCCCCTTCATGATCCGGGACCTGCAACAGCGAGCACGGGAAATTCCCGCCGAACAAATCATCAAGATGCAAACGCTGGGCGCCAATACCTGGCAGATCATCACCCGACTGGTGTGGCCCCAACTGATGCCGCGACTGATCAGTGCGGTGCGCCTGTCACTGGGCCCGGCATGGCTGTTCCTGATTGCCGCAGAAGCCATCGCCGCGACGGAAGGGCTTGGCTACCGGATTTTTCTGGTTCGCCGGTATCTGGCCATGGATGTGATCTTGCCTTACGTGGTGTGGATCACTTTTCTGGCGTTTGTCATCGACTTTTTACTCAGCCGCTATTCGCAATGGCGCTACCCCTGGTTCCACCAGAAAGGGCACTAAGGAGCGAGACCCATGGCGATTATCGAAATGAAAAACCTGTGGAAGGAATACGGCGATCAGGTAGTTCTGGAACGTCTTAACGCCACTGTCGAGGAGGGCGAGTTTATTACCATTGTCGGCGCCTCCGGCTGTGGCAAGACCACCTTCCTCAAACTCTTGCTCGGCACCGAAGACGCCACCCGCGGCGAACTGCTGTTGGATGGCCAGCCCCTCCCGGCCGAACCTGACGCCAGCCGGGGCATCGTGTTCCAGCGTTACTCCGTGCTCAACCATCTGACCGCAGTGGAAAACGTGATGCTGGGAGGCGAGCTGGAAAGCAGTCGCTGGTTCGGTATCAGCGTAGGGAAAAAACGCAAACAGCTACGCAAGGATGCCCTGGAGATGCTCGAGTCCGTGGGACTCGGCCCGGCTGCCGACAAGTACCCTCATGAATTGTCCGGGGGCATGCAGCAACGTCTGGCGCTGGCCCAGGCACTGATCAAGCGTCCACGCATCCTGCTGCTGGACGAACCTTTTGGCGCACTGGATCCGGGTATTCGTGCCGACATGCACAAGCTGGTGCTGTCCCTGTGGAAATCCCAGCGCCTCACGGTATTCATGATCACCCATGACATCACCGAAGGGTTTTATCTGGGCACCCGCCTGTGGGTCTTCGACAAACCCCGGCTGGATCCGCAAGCCCCCGGGGCCTATGGCGCCCGTGTGACTTATGACCTGCCGGTAGGCGATTGTGAGAACGGCACCCTGACCAGCATCAACCAGCGCGTGACCCGCACCAGTCGCGTGCTTAACGACACCCTCTGAAAGGCCAAGGAATTCATCATGAGCGACAGCCTTTACACCACCACCCTGCCCGGCAGCGCCCACTGGTCGCTGCGGGTGCGTCGCGGCATGCAGCTGCGCTTCACCGATCTGCAAGGCGGCGCCAATCTGGCCGTACTGATGTACAACCCGGAAGCCCTGCTGGAACGCTACAACGCACCGGATACCCTCAAGGGCCAACACACTTTCAAACTGACACGGGGCAACTGCCTGTATTCCGATATGGGTCGGGTGTTCGCTTCTATTGTTGAGGATGATTTCGGTTGGCATGAAACCGTCTGCGGCACCCTCAGCGAAAAAACCTTACAGCAGAAGTACCCGGTGCGCTCCTACCAGGACCATCACAATCAATGGACCCTGAGCGGTGAACACAGCTTCCTCACCGAGCTGGCCAAGTACGGCCTGACCGAGCGCGACATGGCAGCCAATTTGAATCTTTTTTCAAAAGTGGCCGCCGCCGATGACGGCAGTTTGCAGTTTGATCCTGAAGCAGCCAGCCCCGGAGCCAGCGTCACCCTGCGGTTTGAAATGGATACGCTGGTGATCCTGCACACCTGCCCACACCCGCTCAACCCGGCAACAGACTATCCCATGAAGCCGGTGCAGATCGACATGCTGAAAGCCGATCCAGTCAGCGACGATGACTACTGCAAAAATTTCCGCCCGGAAAATGGCAGAGCCTTCGAAAACAACCGCCTGTATCACCTCGGTTTGTAATTCGCGGCACCTGACAAGGAACGAAACATGATCAAAGAAAGTTCACGACAACCGGAACAGGCCAGCTTTCGCGAAACCGTTGCGGCGGGTGATTATTTCATTCGCACCGTGAAAGCAGGGCAAACCGTCCGACTGCTGGACCTTGAGGGAAACCAGGCTGCCGATACGCTGTTCTACAGTGCCGCAGACCCGGCCGAGCGCTACAGCGCCATGGACACCCTTCGCGAACAGGGCAATGTGTACCTGACGGCGGGCACCGTGCTGATGACCAACCGCATGAACCCATTACTGGAAATCGTAGCCGATACCTGCGGTCGACATGACACCCTTGGCGGCGCCTGTGCCACCGAAAGCAACACGGTCCGCTACGATCTGGAAAAGCGTTGCATGCATGCCTGCCGGGATAGCTGGATGTTGGCAATCAACGCCCACCCGGAATTCCATCTGGCCAAACAGGACATCACTCACAACATCAATTTCTTCATGAATGTGCCGGTCACTGCAGAAGGCGGGTTGACCTTCGCCGACGGCATTTCAGCACCGGGAAAATACGTGGAACTGACCGCCTGCATGGATACCGTGATGCTGATTTCCAACTGCCCACAGCTGAACAATCCCTGTAACGGCTACAACCCGACCCCGATTGAAGTACTGATTTGGGATTAACCCTGGCGCGGTATTCCCTGGGGACGACCTCAGCGGCCAAAGGATTCAATAACGGGACGACCCGTTACCTGTCGAAGAGACCATGCCATGTTCAAGACTGTTCTGATTGCTAACCGCGGAGCCATCGCCACCCGGGTAACGCGCACACTACGCACCCTGGGCGTGAAAGCCATTGCCGTATTCGCTGAAGCTGACCGTGATTCCCTGCATGTGAGCCAGGCTGACGAAGCCTACTGTCTGGGTGACGGCAGTGCCCGCGACACCTATCTCAATCAGGACAAACTGTTTGCCCTGATGGAAAAACATGGCATTGATGCCGTCCACCCCGGCTACGGTTTTCTCAGTGAGAACCCGGATTTTGTCAAAGGGTGTGAAGCGCGAGGCATTGCCTTTATCGGGCCCACGCCAGAGCAGATGAATACCTTTGGCCTCAAACACACCGCCCGCGCCCTGGCAGAAAAAACCGGCGTTCCACTCCTGCCCGGCACCGGTCTGCTGACCGACAAAGAAGCCGCCCTCAACGCTGCCGAAGAGATCGGCTATCCGGTCATGCTGAAAAGCACCGCCGGCGGTGGCGGCATCGGGATGCAGGTATGTGACAGCGCCGAAAGCCTGAACAAGGCCTGGGATACCGTGCGCCGTCTCAGCGCCAACAACTTCTCCAACGACGGCGTTTTTATCGAGAAATACATCGCCCGCGCCCGCCACATTGAAGTGCAGGTGTTTGGCGACGGCAACGGCAAGGCCGTAACACTGGGCGAGCGTGACTGTTCCGCCCAGCGCCGCCACCAGAAAGTTCTGGAAGAAACCCCCGCCCCCAATTTGCCCGACCCAGTGCGCAATGATCTTCAAAACACGGCCCGCACCCTCATGGAAGCCGTTAAGTACCGCAACGCGGGCACCGTGGAATTCATTCTCGATCAGGACACCAATGCCTTTTATTTCCTGGAGGTGAACACTCGCCTGCAGGTAGAACACGGTGTGACCGAACAAATCTTCGGCGTAGATCTGGTGGAGTGGATGGTCAAGCTCGCCGCAGGCGACCTGCCGGCACTGGACAGCCTCGGTCCGTTCCAGCCTCAGGGCCATGCCATCCAGGCAAGGGTTTATGCCGAAGACCCCAACAAGGATTTTCAGCCCAGCGCGGGATTGCTTACTGCCGTTACGTTCCCCGACACAGATGGCAAACAGTGCCGCATTGACCACTGGATTGAAGCCGGATTGACGGTTTCGCCGCTGTTCGATCCCATGCTGGCCAAGGTCATCGTCCACGAGGACAACCGCGAGTCCGCGCTCGCCGCACTGAGCAAAACACTGGATGCCATCACGCTGGAAGGCATCGAAACCAACCGTGAGTATGTGCGCACCATTCTGGCAGAACCGGTGTTTGCAGACGGTCGCATGACCACGCGGTACCTGAACGACTATCTCTATCAGCCCCATACTCTGGATGTGCTGGCAGGCGGCACACTTACCACCGTGCAAGACTACCCCGGTCGCAGCGGCTACTGGCCAGTGGGCGTCCCCCCATCAGGGCCGTTTGACAGCCTCAGCTTCCGTCTCGGCAACCGCCTGCTGGGCAATGACGAAGAGGCTGCCGGCCTTGAGTTCACCCTTAACGGCCCGACACTCAGGTTCAACCAGGCCACCCGCATCGCCCTCACCGGCGCGGACATGCAGGCCACTCTGGATGGAGACGCCGTTGCCTGCTATCAGGCCATTACCGTGCACCCTGGCCAGGTGTTGAAACTGGGCAAGGTTCGCGGTGAAGGCGCACGTGCCTATCTGAGTCTTGCAGGCGGCATTCAATGCACGCGCTATCTGGGCTCCCGCAGCACCTTTACCCTCGGGCAGTTCGGCGGCCATGGCGGCCGTGCCCTGCGCACCGGCGATGTATTGCACTACGCTGCCGATACCGGCGAAACCCCTGTGCTGAGCGTCCCTGAAACGCTCAAGCCCGGCCTGGGCAAACACTGGACCTTGCGAGTCATCTACGGCCCCCACGGCGCGCCGGATTTTTTCACCGACGACGACATGGCCATGTTTTTCTCCACCGACTGGCAGGTGCATTACAATTCCAGCCGGACCGGCATTCGACTGGTTGGCCCCAAGCCTCAGTGGGCACGCAGTGATGGCGGTGAAGCGGGTATGCACCCGTCCAACATCCACGACAATGCCTACGCCGTCGGCACCGTAGACTTCACCGGCGACATGCCTGTCATCCTTGGACCGGACGGGCCATCCCTGGGTGGCTTTGTTTGCCCCGCTACCGTGGTGCTGGCTGATCGCTGGAAACTGGGACAATTAAAAGCCGGCGACACCCTGCGGTTTGAGGCCATTACTCTCGAAGACGCAGACGCCCTGGCCGCGGAGCAAACTGCCTGCATTACCGACCTGACGGCGCCGATCCATACCACGACAGGCAGCACCATTACCACACCGGTACTGGCATCCCTGAGCGAAAGTGACGTCGGGGTAGAGGTCGTCTACCGGGCCGCCGGTGACCGTTATCTGCTGGTGGAATACGGGCCGCTGGTCCTGGATCTGCGTCTTCGCTTCCGCGCCCATGCATTGATGTTGTGGCTGGAAGAACAGCAACTGGACGGGGTGATAGAACTCACACCCGGTATCCGCTCCCTGCAGATTCATTTCGATCCGCTCGCACTGCCACGGCAACAACTCCTGGCGCTCCTTGCTCGCGCTGAACGGGAACTGGAAAAGCAGGACGACCTGGAAGTGCCCTCGCGTATCGTGCATATCCCTCTGAGCTGGGATGACGAGGCCTGCCATCAGG
This sequence comes from Alcanivorax sp. P2S70, assembly GCF_000475295.1. NCBI lineage: Bacteria > Pseudomonadati > Pseudomonadota > Gammaproteobacteria > Oceanospirillales > Alcanivoracaceae > Alcanivorax > Alcanivorax sp. P2S70. The sequence goes on along the minus strand of NZ_AXBZ01000076.1, from coordinate 128,957 downwards.
CCATCGAAAAGTACATGCAGTCAGTGCGCAAGGATGCCCCCTGGTGCCCCTCCAATCTGGAATTTATTCGTCGTATCAACGGGCTCGACAGCATTGCCGATGTCAAAGAGATCCTGTTCAGTGCCCGCTATGTGGTGATGGGGCTCGGTGACGTCTATCTGGGTGCCCCCGTCGCCACGCCCTACGACCCGCGCCATCGTCTGGTCACCACCAAGTACAACCCCGCCCGTACCTGGACCGCCGAAAACTCGGTGGGTATCGGCGGTGCCTACCTGTGTGTCTACGGCATGGAAGGGCCAGGGGGGTACCAGTTCGTCGGACGTACCCTGCAGATGTGGAATCGCTACCGGAAGACCGAGGCCTTCGAACAACCCTGGTTACTGCGCTTCTTCGATCAGATTCGTTTTTACGAAGTCAGCCACGACGAACTCAACCAGATTCGTCGGGACTTCCCCAAAGGCGAATACCCGATCAAGGTGGAAGAGACCACCTTCAGCCTGAGTGCCTACCAGCAATTTCTGGATGACAACCAGCAAGACATTGCCAGCTTTACCGATGCACGCAACCAGGCCTTTGACGAAGAGCTGCAGCGCTGGGTGGAAAGCGGCCAGATCAACTTCCAGTCTGAACAGGATCTCGATGCAGACAATGGCACTGACGAAGTGGAAGGCACCCCGGTGGAATCCCCCACCGCGGGGAATATCTGGAAGCTGAATGTGGCCGAGGGCGACACCGTGAACGAAGGCGACGTGGTGGCCGTACTGGAATCCATGAAGATGGAAATCGAAATCTACGCCCCCGCTTCCGGAAAGGTTGTGGCCATTGCACGCCAGGAGGGCCAGCAAATCAATGCGGGACAGGCAATCATGGTGTTGGATTGAAGAACAGGGTCGAGCTGCGAGCTGCCAACTACGAGTGAAAAGCATTGGGCTTATCTTTTACTCGAAGCTGGAAGCTCGTAGCTCGCAGCTGCTTTAAGGCACAACCGTGCAGCTTGCCGGCCGGCTACGCTGGTCGAAGATCCAAAAGCGGTTGGTGTTCATATCATCACATGCCCAGCGCTCACCACTGGGCCAGCTGACAGTCAGGTCCGCACTCATGGCCGAGCCCACGCCAAAATGCATATCTGGCGGATTCTGGCCATTGAAGTTGGTATTGGCCATGGCGAAACGGGTCTGGGTTTGCATACCGAACTCACCACCGACATTCGCCGACACCTGCACTTTGGCTCCGAGGGCTTCAGTATTGGGGGCCTCTCCAACCAGCCGAACGGACAGGAATCGTTTACTGATACCGTGACCGGTCTGATTACTGAAGAATTGCAATCCCTTGGAATGGTCCAGAAGTGCCACATCGATATCGCCATCCCGATCATAATCGAAGCAGGTGATGCCTCGGCCATCACTGGGCAGTAGCAAGCCCCACTGTGGGGCTTGATCCACAAAGGTGCCGTCGCCCTGATTGATGAAGAGGCGGGGAAGCGCGCCGAAATATTCCTGGGCTATTTCCTGATAACGCGTCCTGAGGTCCTGTGCTTTCTCCGAGGTCACGGCATCCGCAGGGATGCTCCCGAAGCCGTTAACATGGAAAATATCCAGGAACCCATCATTATTGAAGTCCGCAAAACAGGCACCCCACCCCCAACTACCATCAGCGATGCCAGCGTTTTCTGTCACATTGGCAAAGGCAATGCCGGCAGGGCTGCTTTCATTACGGTATAGACGGTTTCCGGTGACACCCCAATTGGCCTCAGCCTCACCGTTCGGATCGAAAATAGACGTCACAAACCAGTCCAGATCACCGTCATTGTCATAATCGCCAAGCGCTGAACCCATACCATTTTCGTCAGAGATCGTATTGCGATCAGTGATATTGGTAAACGTGCCTCCGGCTTCACCTTGCATAACCACACTGGTACCAAAATCCGAAGCCAGCAACAGATCAGTCTCGCCATCACTATCTACATCGGCAAATTGCGGTGAGAAATTCCATGCCTGGGAGATTGCACCATCATACAACCCGGATTCCTGATCAAAGTGCTCGATTTCAACCCCGGCATTATTTCTCCAGAACACAGGAGCAGTGAGTACATTTCCCGGTAACCAGTGGGCAAGAAACAGCTCGGGGTAGCCATCATGGTTAGTATCAGCAAACGACATTCCATAGGTATGGCGACTCAGGGACAGTGCCGCTACCTGATAATAACTGCCGCTGTCATTGCTGGAATATATCGGCAAATTTTTCTGCTTGAGATTTCCGAACAGCATCTCCCGCCGGTAGTCCCCATTGAGATCAGCGAAAGCGATACCTGTGAACTGCCCACCCGGGTCGTCATCAAGCATATCCTGGGCATCAAAACCCAATTGCTGCCCCCTGTTTCGGTAAAAGACCATCCCTGACAAATCGCCACCGGAATAAGCCAGATCAAGCCAGCAATCATCATCAAGGTAAGCCGCACTGACCCCTCCCGCAATCATGGTAGGCTCGAGAGTCAGCAGATTCTCCAGATCCCAGGTTTGCGCTGCATAACCGTGGGGATGTTTGGGTACACCCGGCGCCCAGTAAAGCCCGGCAAGCAAACCCGAAGACACGAACGAAGGAATTCCGGTATTGAGCGACAGCAGAGAAGGCGTCCCATCGCAATCCCCAAGCTCCGCAAAAGTGGCCCTTGCAGAGGAGGTAAACTCCAACGCGACGGTTTTAGGGTAATCGGATGGATCCGTAGGAGGGTCACCCTCGTTGGGATCAGGATCAGTGGGGCCTTCGTCGGTCACCGTCGGATTCACATTGACCACTAACAGATTCCCGTCAGGATCCTCAGCCATATCCGGGGTCCACTGGCTCCTGCACACAGGGTTCTTTACGCAATCATCTGTCAATGTCTGTAAAAATGACGACAGTCGAGTCACTTCTTGCTGGGACAGGTCCCGACCGGGGAGCAAAGCTTCCCCAATCGAGAAGCTCGAGGCACTTTGCACTGATTGGCTGTGCCCAAGGGCATAATCATATCCAGGCAGACCCACAAACTGTGAGAGCTGCTGGAGAGAAAAGTCATAATTGGCCAGCCCGGATCTGGGATTGGCGTGATAGCGCAACAACTCGTCAAGAGAATCAAAGGTACCAGCATGCCCGTAGGGCATACTGACCCCGATATTCAACAGACTGGGAACCCGGAATGCGTAACGGTCTTCTTCCCTGCGAGTGCTGTTCCAGCGGCCAATATCATCTCTCTCTGCCCGCATGAAGCCCCGGCCTATTTGAGGAAAGCCAACGTTATAAAATTTCTCATTGGTGAAGAAATCGCCGCTGTGACAGGAAACACAGCCCAATCCGCCCTCTTGCGATGAAGCAAAGAACAATCTAGCCCCCTGTTTGGCAGTGACAGAAATCGCCGCTTCATTACCCTCAACATAGCGCTTCCATGGAGATTCAATGAAGATCATGGATTTCATGTAGGCCGCAAGAGCACGCTGCAGATTGGCAAGGGTAATAATGTCCGCTGCATTGGCAGAAGGTGCATCAAACGCGCTTCTGAACAACTGAAGCCAGTTATCACCGGCCTGCGCCGACAGGAGAGAGACATCTACCTCTCCACGTAATCGGGCAACAAGATGCTCACGGTATCCCTCCTGGGACAAGGCACTAAAAAGGTAACCGCGCATTTCGTTGTGGTTGGTAAGCGGGAACTTCGAGAAGACTTCCAGTAAACCATCCGCCTCCGAGCCGTCCGTCAAATTACCGCTTTCAGGGGTCCTGATGGATTGACCTCGTCCTCCGGGAATGGTCTGCGATTCCAGAACAAATACACGCCCATCAAATGTCATGCTGCGGTCAAACAGCGCACTGTTGAAAACGGTCTGGCTGTTGCGGTGCATATTTGGCATACCGTCTGCTGCAGGATCGAGATCCTTGCTGACGTTAAGCCGGCGGGCGGGGCCAACCGTGGCCGGATCGGTGGGAGCAACCCCAATGCCGATCGAGAGAGCGTCTCCCCCACCCAAATCAGGCTGATGACACGTTGCACAGGATACCGACAGGTCGCCGGACAGGGTGTGGGAGAAAAACAGTAGCTGGCCCAGTTTGACCAGAGAATCCTGGTCAGGTGTCACCTGGGTTAGCTGACGCGGCGTAGCCGGATCCCCAGTAAGGCCTTGTTCAACAATGGCCGCTCTAAGCCATTCATCCAGGGTCGGTTCCGAGGGTTGCGGGTCGCCGGGAGGCGTAGACCCGGAGCCAGAACCCGAGCCGCCTGAGGAGCCACCGCCACCGCCACCGCATGCCGCCACATGGATGATGAGCCAGACAAGTAACAGAACCCTGTAGCGGCGAGCCAGGCAGAGTATTCCGTGAGTCATAACAGATCCGTCGTTATTCTTCTTGATGTGCAAAATGTGCACTATGTCTCAGCATTATGACCCACGATTATCGTACGAAAATTCACCCAAACACCAACAAAATGTTCCCGTCTCGCTAAAGTGGTGATTTGGGAAGATTAGCGGCAGCCAGCCGGTAATAGGGGGGGGACGAGCGCAGCTAATGCGCTTTGACTTTCTGTTTGCCGCAGCGCTCACACCGGTAAACCGTGACCAGCCGCCCTTGTCTCACATCAAACTGCTTCTCATTCCATACTTTCCACTTGTGAAAACCATGCTGACACATGCCTTTTCCGGACTTTTTCGGTAACGGCTTCTTGAAAGGAAGAACGTCTCCCATCACACCCTCAACCCCTGTTTTCGACGCTCATACCGCACTCTTTAACCCCGTCCCCTGGCCTCTATCCGTTGCTTCGTACCGGGTTGGCACATCGCCGGAATCCGTCGCTGGTCCAGTATGAAAAACTGGTTGGGGCTCACCCCCTCACAAACCCATTTTTCACCATCCGGCCAGTCAACGGTCATGTCGGCAACAGCGGCATCGGCCAGACCAAAGTGGAGATCGGGTGGGTTCTGGCCGTTGAAATTTGTGTTCGCCAGGCTGAACCGCGTCTGGGTCTGAAGCCCGGCGCTCTCACCCAGATCAGCCCGCACCTGTACTTTCGCGCCGAGCGCCTCTGTATTAGGCGCCTTGCCGACCAGACGGACGGAAAGAAAGCGTTTGCCCTCTCCATATCCGGTCTGATTACTGAAGAATTGCAATCCCCTGGAATGATCAACCAGGGCGATATCCATATCACCATCACGATCGTAGTCCAGACAGGTTATCCCCCGGCCATCGCTGGGCAACAAATCCCATTCCCGAGCTTCTTCCCTGAAAGTGCCATTGCCCTGATTGATGAAAAGACGGGGGTGCGACTTATGGTACTCCTTTGCGATCCCCAAATAGCGGTTCCGCATTTTTTCCCCTTCCTCGCTCTGGGCCGCACTTTCGGGAATATTCCCGAAGCCATTCACATGGAAAATATCCAGGAACCCATCATTGTTGAAGTCGGCAAAGCAGGCAGCCCAACCCCAGTTTCCGTCAGCCACGCCACTCGCGTCGGTGACGTCTTCAAGGGAAATACCCTCGCCCGAACTGGTATTGCGATAGAGTCGGTTACCCGTAACCCCCCAGCTCGACTCCGCTTCGCCACTGGGGTCAAAGATGGAAGTGACAAACCAGTCCAGGTCGCCATCATTGTCATAATCGCCAAGCGCCGCCCCCATACCATTTTCGTCACTGATAATGTTTCGATCAGTGATATTGGTAAAGTGGCCCTCGGGGTGTCCTTGCATCACAACACTGGTCCCGAAATCCGACGCAAGCAACAAATCCATCTGCCCGTCGCTGTCGATATCGGCAAATTGGGGAGAGAAATTCCAGACTTGGGAAAGCGACCCATCAAACAGACCCGAGGCCTGATCATGGTGTTCCAGCTCAACCCCGCTGTTATTCTTCCAGAATACTGGCGCAGTCAGGACATTACCCGGCGACCAGTGCGCCAGAAAGATTTCTGGATAGCCATCATGGTTGGTATCTGCAAAGGAAATACCATAGGTATGCCGGCTCAATGAAAGCGCACCTGCCCGATAGAACGTTCCCGAATCGCCACTTGAATAAATCGGCAGAACTTTCTGCTTGAGATTGCCGAACAGCATTTCCCGGCGGTAGTCACCGTTAAGGTCGGCAAAGGCGACACCGGTAAACTTTCCACCAGGATCATCCTCAAGAAGTGCCTTCGCCTCGAACCCCGACTGGCTGCCCTTGTTTCGATAGAAGACCATTCCTGATTCATCCCCACCGGCATAGGCCAGATCCAGCCAGCAATCACCATCCAGGTAGGTAGAGCTGACACCGCCAGCAATCATGGTCGGCTCGATGGTCAGAAAATCTTCCAGATCCCAGGTCTGTGCATCGAAGCCATGTTTCGCTTTGGCCTCCCCTTCTGCGGAGTGCAGACCGGAGGAAACGGCCGCAGAGTGAAAGACCGTTGCACCAGTATTTTTTGCGCTTTCCGACGGCTGCGATGTACAACCTTCGATATCCGCAAATGTCGTCAAACCCGGCGCCTTGTAAGTTAATGCGAAAGTTTTCGGGTAATCACCCGGATTGGTGGGCGGCTCCCCTTCTGCTCTCCCCGCCTGTCCGGGAATTGACGCCTCGGGTTCGGGATTAACATCGACGACCAACAGATTGCCATCCGGGTCTTCTTCCAGGACCGGCACCCACTGGCTTCGACAATCGGCTTCCATGATACAGCGGTCAGTCAGGGTCAGCAGAAAGGCCTTAAGATCCGACACTTCCTGTTCACCAAGGTCGCGCCCAGGAAGAAGCGATTCTGCCATTTTAAAACTGGACGCAGCCTGAACGGTTCGAGTATGGGACTCAGCATATTCATAACCACCTGTCTCAGCATATTGAGACAACTGCTTGAGTGAGAAATCGAACGCGTCCAGACCAGACACCGGATTTGAGTGATAGCGAAGCAACGCTTCGAGGGTATCAAATGTTCCAGCATGACCATACGGCATGGACTGGGAAATATTCAGCAGTGTCGGAACCCGGAATGCGTATTTATCTTCTTCCTTTCGAGTACTGTTCCAGCGGCCGATATCGTCTCTCTCGGCGCGCATGAACCCTCTTCCGATTTGAGGAAAGCCGGTGTTATAGAATTTTTCATTTGTGAAGAAATCACCGCTATGACAATGGGAACATCCCAGGCCACCCTGTTCCTTGCTGCCATAAAAGAGCTTTGCTCCGCGCTTTGCCGCGATCGATATTGCAGCGCTATCGCCATCAACATACTGCTTCCAGGGCGAGTCGATAAAGATCATCGACTTCATATACGCGGCCATGGCGCGCTGCACATTTACCAGCGTAATCAGGCTTTGCGCATCATCATGCTCGTCGCCAAAGGCATCCCTGAACAGCCTCAACCAGTTCCGGGATCCCTGATCGTTCAACATGTCGCTATCGACCTCTCCTCGCAATCTGGCGACAAGGTGCTCACGATACGCCTCTTGTGACAGCGAGCTGAACAGATAAGCGCGCATCTCATTGTGGTTGGTCAACGGAAACTTGGAGAACACCTCCATCAATCCGTCAGCCGCTGATCCATCGCTAAGATTCCCGGACTCGGGAGTTCGAATGGATTGACCAAGCCCCCCAGGCACAGTGTCTTTATCCAGAACGAAGATTCGGCCATCAAAGGTCATGCTTCTGTCGAACATCGCGCTATTGAAAACCGTCTGGCTATTGCGATGCATATTCGGCTTGCCGTCGGCTGCAGGGTCGAGATCCTTGGAGGGATCCAGGATTCGGGAAGGACCGACTTTTGCAGCATCATTAGGCGCCACACCAACGCCGATCGACAGCTCATCACTGCCCCCAAAATCCGGGTGGTGACAGGTCGCACAGGAAACCGTGAGATCCCCTGACAAGGTATGAGAGAAGAATAATAGTTGCCCAAGTTTGATCTTGGGGTCAGCTGCAGGAACGGTCTGCTTCAACTCCCGGGGCGTGGCCGGGTCGCCGGTAAGACCGTGATCCGTGATCATCTGACGCAACCAGGCATCCAGATCAGTCTTTGCTGAAGCCGCTGCTACCGTTGCATTCGCTGACTCACCCGACGGGTTACTGTCCCCGCTATCACAACCCGATAGCATGAACACCAGCAGGGAGAAGAGCACCCAACCACCCGCCTTAACGGTAGCCAGGAACCTTCCTTCAGCCGGTCTATCCTTTTTTGCCGTCATATCCATAAACAAATAAACGCGCATTGCCAATTATTCTTCTTTGCCACCTGACAAACCCTAGCAGCGATATTCTAGCCTGTGCTGACCGGGCTTGCTCCAGCCCCCGGACCAGTGTGTCGTTATAGCGGTCTACCGGCTTGCTCGCACCGTCGTGCCAGCAGGGTTCCCGCTCCAGTGTGGACACAATGTGTTCTCAGGCATCGAAGGCGTAACCCTAAACCCGTATAATTCGCCTCCCCCAGGAATCAACCGGCAGTGAGTATGAGTGACTTTACCCCCGGCCAGCGCTGGCTGAGCGAATCCGAAACCGAACTGGGTCTCGGTATCATCAAGGAGCTGGATTACCGGCTTGTCACCGTGGAATACCCGGCGGTTGAAGAAGAGCGGACCTACGCCATCAATAATGCCCCCTTGTCCCGGGTGACCTTTGATGTGGGCGACACCATCCGTACCGGGGATGAGCTGGAACTGACCGTTGCCGAGGTCAATGAGCTGAACGGCCTGAAGGTCTACATGGCCCACCCGGCCGGCGAGACAGACAACGTACAGCCGGTACCCGAGACCCTGCTGGGTCATACCCTGAAACTGAATTCGGCCCTGGACAGACTACTTTCCAACCAGCTGGCCTCCAACCGCTGGTACGAACTGCGTGTGGATGCCCTCAATGCCCACTGCCAGCAGCAGCAATCACGCATCCAGGGGCTGCGGGGCCCGCGAATCGATCATATTGGTCATCAGCTATACATTGCCGATCAGGTCGCCAGCCGTTATGCCCCGCGGGTATTGCTGGCCGATGAAGTCGGGCTCGGCAAAACCATTGAGGCGGGCCTGATTCTTCATCAGCAATTGCTCACCGGCCGCGCCAGCCGGGTGCTGGTAGTGGTGCCATCACCGCTGGTGCACCAGTGGTTTGTGGAAATGGTGCGCCGCTTCAACCTGCACTTTTCCATCTTCGATGCGGAACGTCTGGAGGCCCTGCAGCCGGAAACCAGCATTAAGGACATGCTGGCGCAGATTATTGAGGAAGAGCGCCTCGGCGAGGAACAAGGCGAAGCGCCAGCCAACAATGATAATCCCTTCCTGTCGGAACAACTGATCCTGTGCAGCACAGACTTCCTGAGCGAATGCGATATCGACCAGCTGGCCAGCGCTGACTGGGACCTGCTGGTGGTGGACGAGGCCCATCACCTGGCGTGGTCGGAACAACACCCCAGTGACTCCTATCTACGGGTGGAAACCATTGCCCAACAGGCTCGCGGCCTGCTGCTGCTCACCGCCACCCCAGAACAGCTGGGATTGGAAAGCCACTTCGCCCGTCTGCGACTGCTGGACCCGGACCGCTACCCCAGCCTTGAGGCCTTCCGGGAAGAACAGAGCCATTATCAGGAGATCGCCCAACTGGCCGGCGAGCTGCACGACCAGCCAGACTGGGACTCCGCCCTGGTGGAAAAAGCCAAGGCCCTGCTGCCCGACATGGAGATTACACCCGATGCCCGCGACAGTGTGCTCGCCGAGCTGCTGGACCGCTCTGGCCCGGGCCGGGTCATGTTCCGCAATACCCGCCACAATATTGCCGGTTTCCCGCTGCGGCACGTCCACGGCAGTCCTCTGCCACTCCCTGATGAGTATCGCTACGATCAGGACGAAGAACTGGAAGGCCACCTTCACCCGGAAACCCTGTACCACGATGATCGCTGGTGCACGCTGGACCCACGGGTAACGTGGCTGGAGCAGTTCTTCAAACAGCACCGCCACGACAAGGTGCTGGTGATTTGCGCCAGCCGCCATACCGCCAGCGACCTGCATGCCCATTGCAACTACAAACTCGGCATGAACATCGCCATGTTCCATGAAGACATGGACCTGATTGAACGGGACCGCGCTGCGGCCTTCTTTGCCGATGACGTGGATGGCGCCCAGGCGCTGATCTGCTCTGAGATCGGCTCTGAAGGGCGTAACTTCCAGTTTGCCCATCACCTTGTATTACTGGACCTGCCACTGAACCCGGATCTGCTGGAGCAGCGCATTGGCCGACTGGACCGTATCGGGCAGCGCGAAGATATCCAGATTCATGTCCCCTACTTTGAAGGGCACGCCCAGGAAGTGCTGTTCCGTTGGTACCACGAGGGCATGAATGCCTTTGAGCACACCAACCCGGCCGGCCACGATATCTACCTGCGCAGCCGCGATGCGCTCGAGCCGCTGCTGAGCAGCGACCCGGAATACACCGCCATTGATGCGCTGGTCGCCGACACCCGTGTGATCGCGGATGAACTGCACACCCTGATGGAAACCGGTCGCGACCGTTTGCTGGAACTCAGTTCCTGCGATACAGATCGTGCCGATGCACTGCGGGACGAGCTGGCGCAAGCCGATGCCCAGTCTCCCCTTCCCTTCATGCAACGTGTCTTCGATCGTTACGGTGTGGATCAGGAAGAACATTCCGATACCGCCGTGATCCTCAAGCCTGGCCCGCACATGCGCGACGCCTTCCCCGGTCTGCCGGACGAAGGGATTACCATGACCGACGACCGTGCCACCGCGCTGGCCCGGGACGACATGCAATTCATGACCTGGGAACATCCCATGGTCACAGGCAGCCTGGAAATGATCCTTGGCGAAAACCGCGGCAAGGCCGCCGTCAGCCTGCTGAAGAATCCCCGCATCAAACCCGGCACCCTGCTGATCGAAGCTATCTACACGGTGGAATCCATGGCCCCCCGTTACCTGCAGGCAGACCGCTTTCTGCCCTGCACCGTGATCCGTCACCTGCTCGATGCCAACGGCAAGAACATCAGCCAGGCGATCAGCCATGAGGGGCTCAGCCAGCAGTGCCACAAGATGGACAAGGCCCTCAGCCGCAAGATTGTCTCTAGCCAGAAAACGCTGCTGGAAAAACTGCTCAAGGCCAATGACGTGGCTGCGCGCAAGGAAGCTGACGACGTGGTGGCAGCCGCACTCATTGCCATGCGCGAAGAGCAGAACCATGAACTTACCCGTTTGAAGGCCCTGCAGGCCAAGAATCCGGCGGTGCGTGATGAAGAAATCACCGCACTGGAACAGCAGACCGCGCAACTGGAAAAGCTGATTGGCGATGCCCAGTGTCAGCTCAATGCTGTCCGCGTCATTGTTGCCGCAGGAGAATAATCATGACCGCACGACTCAACTGCATCGAAATCGAACCGACCCAGCCTGCCGTGGCCAGTGTTATCTGGCTGCACGGCCTGGGCGCCAGTGGCCACGACTTCGAGCCCATCGTGCCAGAGCTGCAGCTACCTGCAGATCTGCCTGTGCGGTTTCTCTTCCCTCATGCTCCCAACATCCCGGTCACCGTCAACGGCGGCATGGTGATGCCCGCCTGGTACGATATTCTCGCCATGGACATCGACCGCAAGGTGGATGAAAACGGAGTACTCGCTTCAGCTGACGCCGTGGACGCCCTGATCGCGCGGGAAATCGAACGGGGCATTGCCAGCAATCGCATTGTTATCGCCGGCTTTTCCCAGGGCGGCGCGGTGGCTTATCAGTGTGCGCTACGCCACCCGAGCCCCTTGGCAGGGCTACTCACCCTCTCCACCTATATGGCCATGCCGGTCACGCCCAGCGAAGCCAATCGCCAACTGCCAGTCATGGTCAGCCACGGCAGCATGGACCCGGTGGTCCCGGAACAGCTCGGCCGGCGCGCCGTCGCAAGCCTGCAAGACATGGGCCTTGAGCCGGAATATCACCACTACCCCATGGAACATATGGTGTGTCTGGAGCAAATTCGGGATATTGGCCAATGGCTTAACCGCCAGCTCCGCCGGAAGTAATCGACGACCACCGCCCCGCGACCGGTGCGCCAATCACTTCGGGGATCACCCCTGCAAACGCCGGCATGGTTTGTCCTGCCAGAGCGCCAATGTAGGTCGGGTCCGCGACCAGCCAGGCACTCCGCCCCACAGTCTGGCGGTCACCCTCACCGGGCATATCGACGGCAACGGCAACATGCCCTGGATAGAGCAGCCCCACTGCGTTGACCTTGAGCAGCAGGCGTAACACCTGTACCAGAAAGATCGATCGGTCTTCACAATCCGCCGCCGGATGGAACAGTAACTCGTCCGGCAGTTGATAGTACTCCCGACCAAACTGCTCCTGATCCGTTTCATAGGGCAGCCCGAACTGGACCAACCGCATCAGCGCATTCAGCTTGTCCAGCGGCCGGGTATAGTGTCCCTCCAGCCTCGCCCACGAAGCACGCAATGATTGCGCCACGTGCTCACTCAGGGGGGCGGCAAAATAGAATGCCAGATCCACCGTCGGGTGCCCTTGATAATAGCGAACCAGCTCACGATCAAACTCTAGGGACAACATCTCATCGCCATGGCGCAACTGCCTTTCCTGTAGATCGGGAACGGTGACCGGATGGCGATAGAACGCAAAGTCCACGGGCTGTGAATCGCTGACCTGACCGTGGATCAATAATGACTCACCAGCCGAAATCACATCCGCCAGGTCGTAGTAGGCCAGCCCGTCAACCGGGTAGTAGGCCAACCCGTACACTGGCTGGGCGGTTCGGGCCAGTAACACCACTTTGCTCTGTCTATAGCCCAGGCGCACATCCCAACCCAGCTCAGACAACAAGAACCATTGCCGCACGGTTGCCTGCATCCCATCGGTACTGTGCCCGCTCTCACTGACGGCCTGCACCAATTTCCACAGCCCCCAGTCCCCTAAAGCCAACCCCTGGCGCTGCTCACGCAACCAACGGACGGTGTCCTGATACCGGGTGGCAGTCAATCGTTCGTAGCCACGCACTAATCCTTTAGGGGAGTCGTAGTCAGAAACCGTTGCCCATTCCCATTCAGGAGCAAGAAGAGAGTGACCAAGAAACACCAGCGCCTTTCCTTGCTGCGGCAATAACGGCACAGGATCTGTGAGCACCTCTGGCATGTCGTCCGCGAGAGGCACCGCCGGAGGCTTCTGCCCACCGTCTTTCACCGGAGGCCTAAACGGTTTGGGCAACGGGTCGCGCACCTGTCCCGGTTCGGCCGTAACGGCCGTCCAGTCTTCGGAAAGCATGTTGCGAAACAGCTGTTGCCGTCGCGTCATTTGATCCTGAAAGGCCCGCTGTTGGGCAGCTTTCCATTGCGAAAAACTGTCGCCCCCAGCGCTTGATGCCACACTGGCATCGATCAGGCCCACAAGCAGTAACATCCCCAACCATGCTTTCACCGTACCGCCCCCATCTTTGGCAAGGTTGTTACCATCGTGGACGCCACCCTGGGGTTAACCTGCTTCAACAGCGCCAGCAGAATGGGCAACTGGTAACTGTCTTCCCCTTCGACCAGCCCCTGCCCCAAACGCAATTGATGTAGGGTTGAAGGAGGAAGCGGCTCGTCCGATAGCACCGCCAGATAGAGATCCCGCGTCGCTTTGCCTGTTTCGGCCAGGGCCGCTTCAAAGGTCAGCTCCTCTTGCGGAACGACCTCTGCCTTGTTTGCCGTCACCAACCCATTGGCAGACAAGACCGACACCCGGCCGTCCGCATAAAGATTGAACAGGGACAGATAACCGCTTTGGGTAGTGTCTACCCGCAGTGCAAAGGCATCCCCTTCCAGCAGCTGGTCGACACTGGCACTGGCCCCGGTCTTTTTGATCAGCGACAACAGCAGTGTCTGGCTGCCGGTAAAATGAATCGCCCGAAGAATATCCTGCGGGGCAAGACGAACCTGGTGTTCTCCGGCAGACAGATACCAGCCGCCATGCAACCGTTTGAGGGCGACCCACACCGTCATGGCGTCTTCTTCACCCTTGCCTGTCAGCCCCGCCCACAATTCATTCACCAACTGCGATTCCAGCAAATACGGGTTTCCGTCCAGCACCACCGGCTGGCCGTGAAACGTCTCATTCAGGGTGGCGGTCAATCGCTGCACCGCACTCCGGCTATCGAACTCGAATACTGCGTGCCACCGATCGCCCTTCACTGAATGGTGCGAGCAAACCTGCACAGCACTGTCGATGCGCAAGGTGGTTTCCAGTGTGGCGGTCGACAGAAAAGACGCGCTGGCGTCCTCACCCGCCATGTGCGTGCTGGACACACTCCGGCCGGTCACCCGAACCTGAATACGCTCGGCAATATCGCGCAGCGCCTCGACCTTGGCTTGCTGAAAATTCTCCCCTTCTCCATAGCCCCGGATCCTGAACGCCGCTTCGGTCGTGCCACTCAATGCGTTCAGCTTGCCGGCACAGGGTTCCACTTCCCGCACAGGTGTCGATTGGCCAAACCAGGCCACGGCCTTGCCGCTGGTCAATAACAGGGCCGTAAACACCATCATTGTGACCATTGAGGATAACGAGAACGGCTTCATGGCTGTTCCCCCGAATAGACCGCCAGCAGTCTGTCCTTGTTGCCCACCAGTTGCGGTGTCTGGTCGCTGGGCTTACGGGTTTCGAGAATATGATCTGCCACATTCCAACCCAGATACTGGTGCAGCTCTCCACTGGTGATACGGTTATCGCCATCATCATCGGCAGCACCACGAAGGCCTTTCAGAAAGAAGTAAGTGAACAGACTGTGGCGCCCTTCGTTGAACCAATAGCTGACCTGATTGGGCGAGGTACTGGTAAAGATGGACGCCTCGCTCATGCTGGCCGGGGTGATGCTTCCGGCACTGCGGAGCAAGGCCGGGCTGATATCCTTCTGCAGCAAACCGTCGTTACTGGCGCCGGAAAAGCAGGCATCAAGTACCACCGTGACATTATTACTGGGCAGGGCCGCAAGGCTGTCGTAAAAGTCCTCCAGGGCATAGCCTTCATACGGGAGATCCCGCAAGGTGGTATCCACCGGCACCAGGTAGGCCTTGCCATCCTCGTCCAGTGAGGGCGCCCCATGCCCGGAATAATAGACAAACACCGGTGGGTTCTCCCTGCGCCGGGCGTTTAGCTCAACCCTGCGATACAGCAAACCGTCACGGAAGCCGCGTTCGCGGGTACCAAACAGGCGACGAAAATCCCGGGTAGTCATGTCTTGCTGGAGCTTCACCCCCTCTTCGGGGTAACCCATTGCCTGCACAACATGGTCCGATATCACTCGGGCATCCTGATGAGCAAACCGCACCGCATCGAGATGACGGTAACGCCCATTGCCAATTACCACCCCCACCGCCAGGGATTCGCTACGCAGCCCTTGAGGTATCGCAAGACTGACATTTTCAATCTCACTGGCGCCCAGGGGTGGGGAGTTGGCCAGCAGCTCCCCACCAGATGAATACGCACCAGCAGGTACCATGAGCGCCAGTGATGTATCCTGTTCCGACGTCGCTTGTGCCTCACGCACCGTCAACCCGATCTCGAGCCCATCACCGGGGGCTCGACTGGTGTAAAGGCCAAATTCGACCGGCAGGCTCTCACCGGGGGAAATCGCCGCGATACGACGATGCCGGTCAGCGTCATCGCGCAGGATGGCATCACTTTTCAGGTTCAGTGTCAGGTCCACGTCTCGGGCAGCGCCTCTCCCTGCATTCACCAGCTCGTAGCCGATAATCAGCAGGTTACCTTCACCACGGCGAATGGATGGCGAGCGAACCAGAATCCGGGCGGGTTGATAGGCACGGGCAACAGACTCCAGAACCGATTCGGGTGCCTCAAAGCCATCACTGTCTTTTGCCGTCAGACGAAGCGACAGGGTACCGCCCGACAGACGTTTTCCCGCCTGGTACGCAATGGCTCGCACCACACTGTCGCCAGCACCGACAGTGCCCAGCGGGATCTGCGACGGCAGCGACAAATCGCTATCACTGCGGCGAATTGTCAGCACCACATTATCTGCTGCAGAGCCCCCGTGATTAGTCAGCGTCACCAGCAGTTTTCCGTTTTCGCCACCGTCAACAATGCGATCATTTCCTGCGTCCAGCAGCTCGACCGCTACCCGCAGAGCAGGCGGGTTGATGAACTTGTCCCGCTTCTGCTGTTGCGAGCGGGCGGCGATTTGTGCCGCTTCCTGCTTGGCCAGCAAGGCGTTCATTCTTTGTGCCGGGAAATACGGTTCTGATCGTGAGGCACTTTCGATTTTCCTGCGCGCCATCCCCCTGGGTGTCTCATACCACTCATAACTGACTTCACCGGGAAAGGTGATTCGGCCATCCCCGTCACGCTCGGCAATGGCCTTGCGATACCACTCAATGGCTTCCTCAAAGGCCCCGCGTGACTCAGCCTGATAGCCACGTTGATAAAAACCCAACGCCTCGGATGCCCCAGACCAACCAGACTGGGCAAACAACACCAACAGAAAGCCAATCAGGTATCGGTACACGGCCACGCGGCCCTGCAGGCCAGCCCCCATCGCGATAATCATCAGAAGGCTCGGGAAATCGACAGGCTATGTAACGTCTCATCCTGGTCCTGAACCGCTGCATAGTCCGATTTCAGGATAGTCCGTTGCTCCATGGCGTAATCCACAATCCAGTCCCCCAGATACACGCCCAGCCCTGCTGTCACCGCCTCTACGCCCGAGGAATAAGGACGAAAACGGTCATTGCTACCGTCAAGCAGGGGCGCCGCATCCCCTTCCGCTTCAGAGTCATACCCCCCGGCACGAATAAAGAAAGATTGGTTGGACGGTGTGATGAACTGGAACTCCGCACCGTAGGCAATGCGCTCATGATCCACCGCAATGCGGTTGTCGGAGCGTTCGATGCCGTCCTGTCCCAGATACAACACCTTGCTGTAGGCGATATCATCAAACTGCACTGAACCGGTCGCCGACACCCCCCACCCCGCACCGAGATCAAACGGCCGCTTCACCGCCAATCCCAGACTCAGGACTTGCGGACGGTTTGGCAGATCCTCGAACTCTCCCAGCAACGCGTCCACATCCGTACCCGATCGCCAGGTTGCCCCGGCACGCAACTCGGTCTTTCCCGCCGCATCCATTTTCCACTTTCCCAGCACCCCAAGGGTGTAGCCAAAACCGGTTTCATCGTTTTCATCACAGCTTTCGCAATCGGAATCCGTGCTCTGACTAATCATGTCGATACTGCCACCGACTGCCACATGATCATTCAGATCCACGCCGAAACCGAACTTCAGCTCACTGTATTCGGTGCGGATACGGGTAATATCGCCCTTGTCATCCTTCCCGTAGGAATGAAAGTCATAGGGACGAAAGTAAGCCATACCGAATCCCTTTCCACTGAAACCGAGATACTTCAACTCGCTTTCCGTGTCATAGAGGGCAATGTCTGATCCGCTCGCTGATCCCACATCTTTGCTGCCAACCACAACGGTGCCGTAGTCCAGAGTGACATCCATCCCCGAGAGAAATCCCAGCCCCCCCGGGTTGTACCAGACCGTACTGCTGTCTTCGGCCACCGCGGTAAATGCCCCGCCCATTGCCATGGCCCGGGCCCCCGGCGCGGTATAGAACTCCTCCATTGCCAGCCCCTGCTGCGCGAGCAATAACGTCCCCAAGGTAGTCAATGCCATCTTGTACATGCTGCACCTGCCTTCTCTCAGTGGATGATCCCGTTGGTTC
The DNA here is from genome assembly GCF_000475295.1 of Alcanivorax sp. P2S70. Taxonomy (NCBI): domain Bacteria; kingdom Pseudomonadati; phylum Pseudomonadota; class Gammaproteobacteria; order Oceanospirillales; family Alcanivoracaceae; genus Alcanivorax; species Alcanivorax sp. P2S70. The sequence continues at coordinate 111,272 of NZ_AXBZ01000076.1, read as the reverse complement.
TTGCGTTGTCGTGGTCAGAGGCTCGCGCCATCCCGGTTACGGGCGGCATCCAGACGTTGGCGAGCCTGAGAAGACAGAAATTGCTGATAGAGGACATTCTCATCACGTGCATCCAGTGTTGCCCCCTGCGCAGACACAAGACTGTCAAACAGCGCTCTGCTGCGATCGCCATTCAGAACCCACATGGTGCACAGCTGGGTGTCACCTTCGATCTTGCCGAAGGCCACCGCATCAAGGATGGCGCCATCCAGGCTTTGTTCGGTCAGCTGCTCAGAAACCGCTGTGAAATCGGAGCCCTCAGCGGCACGGCCGCTGCCCGTACCAGTACGGTTCGCCATGGTTTCAACCAGGCTATCCACCGCAACGGAAATCTGCTGGGCCAGCTCCAACCGTGCGTTGGCAGAGGAAGCCTGCTTGCTGATATTCATGTTGCCGTTGAATGCCGTGCAGTCTGTGCCGACAAACTGTGCGTCATTTGGCGGGTTCAATACCCAGTCAGGTAGCGTGATGTCATCAGGAACCGGTGTGACATCGACATTCTTGTTGGCACAGCCTGTCACCAGAACGGCGCAAAACAGGGCAGAGAGAGAGAATGGGCTCTTCATGATCGCTCCAGCAGAAACCTGGTCGGTGACCGTCACCTGACCTCTTGTTTCAGTAAGAGGGACCGAACACCGGTTCTGAACACGCAATCGCGAAAAACAGTTAGCCGGTATTGGTATGAAGATTGAAGCGACCCCGGCCGGGACATGGTGAATGAGCGAAACAAAAGCCCACAAAAAAACCCGCCGAAGCGGGTTTTTTGCGTGAGCCTGTCGTACTGGAAATTACAACCAGTAGACCGTCACGAACAGGAACAGCCATACCACGTCCACAAAGTGCCAGTACCAGGCACCCGCTTCCCAGGCAAAGCAATTATCTTCACTGAAATGCCCCTTGAGTACGCGGATCAGGGTGATGAACAGGAAGATGGTGCCAATGGTCACGTGGGCACCGTGGAAACCGGTCAGCAGGAAGAACAGGCTGCCGTAGATACCAGCGTCCAGAGTCAGGCCCATGTCATAGGCGTGAACGTATTCCAGCGCCTGCAGGCCCAGGAAGATCACCCCCAGGACAACCGTGGCCGCCTGGAACAGAATCAGGGTACCGCGCTTGCCTTCCAGCAGAGCATGGTGGGCGATGGTCAGGGTGACAGAGGACACTAACAGGATCGCCGTATTGATGGCGGGCAGGCCCCAGGCACCCATCGGGGTGGTGGTAGTGCCGTCCGGGGTTTCCGTCAGCGGCCACATGGCCTGGAAGTTCGGCCACAGCAGTTCGTGGGTCATGGCGCCGGAACCTTCACCGGACAACCACGGGATGATCAGCCAACGGGTGTAGAACATGGCGCCAAAGAAGGCGGCAAAGAACATCACCTCGGAGAAGATGAACCACAGCATGCCCTGACGGTAGGAACCGCCCAGCTGATTGCTGTGCAGACCACCAACAGATTCCTTGATGGTATCGCGCCACCACAGGGCCAGAACCACCAGCAGCCAGGCCAGGCCCAGGAAGAACAGGGGCTTGCCACTAAAGCTCGGCGCCATATCTGCCATGGTGCTTTGCTGGATGAAATGTGCGCCGCCCACCGCGGTCATGCACAGACCGATGGACGCAGTCAGCGGCCAGGGGCTGCTTTCCGGTACGTAATACTTGTCAGTAGCCATCAAAATTCTCCTCTACAACCGGCTGTTATCGGTTCACAGCCACGCTGTTGTTTTTACCGGCGACCCGCTCTGTCACGTCAAAGATCGTGTACGACAGAGTGAATTGATTGATGTGACGCGGAATTTCAGGGTCCAGATAGAAGATCATCGGCATGTCCTTGCGCTCGCCTGCCGCCAGAGTCTGCTGATCGAAGCAGAAGCACTGGGTCTTGTGCAGGTACCGCGCAGCCTCCCCCGGGGTTACCGACGGGATGCTCTGGGTCACCATGTCCGAGCCTGTGGGGTTAGTGGCGTAAAAATGCACCAGGGTGATTTCACCCGGGTGGACTTTTACCCGTTTGGTCTCAGAGGTGAATTCACCGCTGATGCCATCCCCTCTCTGGGTAATGAACTCCACTGTCACGGTACGATCAGCTACCACCTTTTCCGGGGCTTGCGTAGCTGCCGTACTGGATGTCTTTCCGTTCAGTCCGGTGATGTCACAGATCACGTTATAAAAAGGCACCATGAGAAAGGCAAAGCCAAACATGGCCACCGCCCAGATCACCAGCTTTTTCAGCGTACGCTTGTTGCGTTCTTCCACGCTGAGAGGCTGATTGTCGCTCATAGTGCCCTCGTTCCGTGTCCGTTACTTGATAACCGGCGGAGTGTCGAAAGTGTGGAACGGCGCCGGCGACGGCACTTCCCATTCCAGACCTTCTGCACCTTCCCAAGGCTTGGCCGGGGCCGGCTCACCCTTCTTCATGGCACAACGAATGGCCACGATCAGGAAGATCACCTGGGACAGACCGAACCAGAAACCACCGATGGAAATCCAGAAGTTGTAGTCCGCAAACTGCAGCGCGTAGTCAGCGTAGCGACGCGGCATACCGGCCAGACCCACGAAGTGCATCGGGAAGAACAGCAGGTTGGCGGAAATCAGGGAGTTCCAGAAATGCAGCTCACCCAGCAGCTTGCTCGGCATCACACCGGACCACTTGGGCAACCAGTAGTAGGCCGCAGCAAAGATGGAGAAGATGGCACCGGTCACCAGTACATAGTGGAAGTGAGCCACAACGAAGTAGGTATCGTGATACTGGAAGTCCACCGGCGTGATCGCCAGCATCAGACCAGAGAGGCCACCACAGGTGAACAGGATCACGAACGCGATCGCCCACTTCATCGGCAGTTCAAAGGTCAGGGAACCGCGCCACATGGTGGCGACCCAGTTGAACACCTTCACACCGGTGGGTACGGAGATCAGCATGGTCATGTACATGAAGAACAGGGTACCGGCCAGCGGCATGCCCACGGTGAACATGTGGTGAGCCCATACCACGAAGGACAGCAGTGCAATGGACGCGGTCGCGTACACCATGGAGGCGTAACCGAACAGCGGCTTGCGGGCAAAGGCCGGAATGATCGCTGACACGATGCCGAAGCTCGGCAGGATCATGATGTACACCTCAGGGTGCCCGAAGAACCAGAACACGTGCTGGAACAGTACCGGGTCACCACCACCAGCAGCATCAAAGAAGCTGGTGCCGAAGTGACGGTCTGTCAGCATCATGGTCACCGCACCGGCCAATACCGGGATAACGGCAATCAGCAGGAAGGCGGTAATCAGCCAGGTCCACACGAACAGCGGCATCTTCATCAGGGTCATGCCCGGGGCACGCATGTTGAAGACAGTTACTACCACGTTGATCGCACCCATGATGGAGGAGATACCCATCATGTGAACGGACAGAATGAACAGGTCGGTAGATGCCGGACCGTACTTGGTCGACAGCGGCGCGTAGAAAGTCCAGCCGAAGTTCGGCGCGCTGGGGTTACCGGCACCAAAGGCGCTCATCAGCACGGCGAAGATCAGGATGCCAAAGGCGAACGGCAGGATCCAGAAGGACCAGTTGTTCATCCGCGGCAGCGCCATATCCGGCGCACCGATCATCAGCGGGATCATCCAGTTGGCCAGGCCAACCGTGGCGGGCATTACCGCACCAAACACCATGACCAGACCGTGCACGGTGGTCATCTGGTTGAAGAATTCCGGATCCACGAACTGCATGCCAGGCTCGAGAAGCTCGGCACGAATAACCATGGCCATGAAACCGCCAACCAGGAACATGGCAAAGCTGAACCACAGGTACAGGGTACCGATATCTTTGTGGTTGGTGCTGAATAGCCAGCGTTTCAGGCCGGTCGGGGCGTGGTGATGATCGTGATGATCATCATGGGTTGCAGCTGCAGTAGACATTGCTATCCCCTCCCTTATTCGTGGTCGTTAACATCGGCGGGCTGAATCAGATCGCCGGTGTCGTTGCCGAAAGCGTTACGCTCATAGGTAACTACCGCCGCTATCTGGCGCGGAGTCAGCTGAGCCTTGAATGCGGGCATGGCAGCACGGCCATTTACCAGCACATCGATATGTTCGTTCAGATATTCGCTCTTGGTGGCGAAATCCGTGCCCGCGAACGGCAGACCAATACCGCCTTCACCGTTGGCACCGTGACACAGGGCACAGGCAGAGGCGTAAACCTGCTCACCTTCTTCCATGGCCTGGTCAAGACCGGAGAACGGCGTCAGGTCAGGGCCGGATGCGGCTTTTTCTTTCTCTTCGGCAATCCAGTCACGGAATTCCGCCTGGGTCACCACTTCCACGGCAATTGGCATGAAGGCGTGGTTCTTGCCACACAATTCAGCACACTGACCGTAGTAGGTGCCTTCCTTGCCTTCCGGCACCAATGCCCAGGTTTCGTTGACGAAGCCGGGGATTGCATCTTTCTTGCCACCGAAGTCCGGCACCCAGAAGGAGTGGATCACGTCGTCAGAAGTCACCAGGAAACGTACTTTCTGACCAGAGGGGATGACCAGCTTATTGTCTACTTCCAGCTGATAGTTGTGGTCCTTCTCGGGAGCTTCCTGACCGACCCGATCCTTGGCCGTGCCATAGGGGAACAGGCCACCGGCGAGAACCGGGTTGTTGTACTGTTCCGGCGGGGTCGCCAGGTTGGAGAAGAAGGACACACCAATATCGTTGTCGTCTTCGTAAGTCAGGTACTCATAGCTCCACTTCCAGCGGTAGCCGGTCACCTTCACCGTCAGCTCGGATTCTGCTGTGTCATCCAGTTTGACCAGCACGCGTGTGGCCGGTACGGCCATGGCGATCAGAATCACGAAGGGAATCACGGTCCACAGGACTTCCAGGAGCACATGCTCGTGAAACGTGGCGGGATTGGGGTTCTTGGCGCGGCGATGGCGGATCATGGAGAACACGATCAGGCCGAACACCAGCAGACCGATAACGGTCACGATCCAGAGAACGGTGGTATGAAGGTCTTGAATTTCCTGGCTGACCGCGGTGACACCGGGTCGCAGATCAAGATTGGAACGTTCGGTCCAGTCGCTGGCGAAGGTCATGCCACTGATCATCAGTGACGTAAGACCGACCGCCGCGCGGTGGAACAGAGTTGACTGCATGCGTTTGCTCCCTGTTTTCCCCAGCGTTGCCTCTATATGGGCACGCTTGTTCTTTGCCGTCACCGGCACCTGGAAAGCGAAGTTTCAGGATTGATACAGCGAGACCCGCCCCACACCAGTCTCCGGACAGCAACAACCAAGGGGGTGGTCGTTTATTGCTATCGCACAGAGCACAAACGTCAGTGAAATCAAAGAGCTAGTACCCAGCCACCCTGATCACACCGACTTGCCATGGGTGCGGCAAAATGTCCCATTGCATTTATGGGCGCCAACTGTAGTCATTCAGGTTATTAAAGTCCAGCCAAATGGTAGGGATTTCAGGCATATGCGCGGTCACTCCCTGTGCTAGACTCCGCGGCCATTTTCCATTAGCGGGTGAGCAGACGATCATGTCGGAAGAGCGGCAAGTGTATCGGGTGATATTCCATAACAACGGCGAAGTTATGGAGGTTTATGCCTCACAGATATATCAAAGTGAGCTGTATGGCTTTATCGAAGTGGAAGCGTTCATGTTCGGGGAGCGTTCAGGCGTCGTTGTGGACCCCGCCCAGGAAAAACTGCAAAGCCTGTTCGCGGATGTGACCCGTTCCTTTATTCCCCTGCATGCCGTGATTCGCATTGATGAAGTGAACACGCCAGGAACAGGAAAGATTACTGACAGCAAGGCCTCAAACATCACCCCTTTTCCCTACCCCCCTGCACCGACAAAAAAATAGGGCGCCGATTGACTCGTACGCCCGAGGGTTGCCTGATATTTCTTGGAGGAGAAAACGTATCGCTTTCAAGTAATAAGAACACGGTTACGGCAACAAGTTCCCCGGCAAGACAAAATTCTTTTGCCGGGAAGTTTTTACGGGCAGCGTCCCTGCCGACTCCGGGTTCGCTACCACTGGGCCTTGCTCCGCACGGGCCACGAGCCGAATAAACACCATCAGAATCAAACGCATCACGAACATGACTGGGCTCCCCAGCTACTGGACTCCATGTTTTTGAGCCTGTTCACCGCGGCGGGTTCACAGCCAAATCCGCTTTTTACGGGGCTTTTACGGTTGCTCGCCAGGAGCCTGGCCAACAGGAGAGGTTGGCGACGGCGCAGCAGACGACTCGATAGGCTGCCCATAGCGAAGCGTCGGATTAACATCGTGTGGTGCAATCCAGCCCATCACCATGCTCAGCAGGATAAACAGGAAAATCACCACCGAAAATCCCACCCGCCACGCCAACGCACGCATGGTCTTGCCGGATTTGCTGTCACCCTGCACCAGCCCCATCAGGGCTCGTCCCAGGGAAAACACCGCCGCCAGCAGCAGTACGATTACAATCAGCTTTACCCACCACATGGAATGACTTGCTCCTTGGGGAACGACACACCTGTACTCCTGTGTCGTCCTATGTAGAATGTGCCGCCATTGTACTGACCGGTCGCGGTGCTGCCCACTAAATATGGTGTAGTCAGCGACATCACTGGCCCTGACTACGGAGCCTCTGATCATGGCAAGCCATCGCAACGGTTCACGCTGGATGACCCTGATTGCCTTCACGTCACTGTTCATGGTGGTCGGGGTATGCTTGCGCCTGAGTTGGTGGCAACTGGAACGGGCGGAAGAAAAACGCCTCTGGTTGGCGCAACAGGCAGAACGATCTGCAATGACGCCGGCGGGCCTCGACGCGCTGTTGAACGATGCCAGCCCTCTCCACCGATCTGCCCGCCTTGAGGGCGTGGTAGATAATGCACATCCGGTATTACTGGATAACCGCACCTTAAACGGCATAGCGGGATACCACCTGCTAAGCCCGATGCAGACCCACTCCGGGCTGTGGGTGCTGATTAACCGGGGCTGGTTACCCAGAGGAGCCAGCCGACAAATTCTGCCAGACATTCCCTCTGTCGAGGGCAACCTGGTGGTTACAGGTACGGTCTACCACACCTCTGGCTCCCCCTTTGTTCTGCAGGAGGAGGAATTGCCGGACAATCAGTGGCCATTACGGGTGCAAAAAGTGGATTTTGGCGCCATTGGCGAAAAACTTGGGGTAGAATTGGCGCCCTTTGAAATCCGGGTCACCCCGGAATTGGCGCTGGGCGGCCTGCCCCCCCTGCCCCGCCACTGGCAAGACGTCACGCCGATGGGCCCCGAACGGCACAAGGCGTATGCCTTGCAGTGGCTCTGCCTGGCCATCGCGGCGCTGGTGATTTTCCTGTTTGCCGCCAGCCGGGCACAACGCAAGCGCCTCACTCAGCAACAGGGCCGTTAAACGCGACCCGGGAAGCAGATCAGACCATGTCACCAAAAACGAAGAACATCGTTACCCTGGTTGCCATCATCAGCCCCTTTATCCTGTTTGCCCTTGCGGGCCGCTACTTGATCGACTTGCGCGAGATGCCAAGGACCAACAAAGGTCAGCTGCTAATTCCCCATATCGATATCGCCGACCTGCAAGTGCGTGATGACCAGGGCAACGACTACACCGGCGATGACATGACCGGTCTGTGGACCATCCTTTACGTCGCAGACGCGAATTGTGATACCCGCTGCAAGAACGCGCTCTATTATCAGGTTCGTCAGGTCAGGCTGACGCTGGGTGAGGATATTGACCGGGTTCGCCGGGTTATCCTGCACACCGCACCAGCGCAGGAAAGCCTGAGCCAATTTATGAATGACAATGTGGAAGGCATGATCTCTGTGCATGCCTCCCCGGACACCGTACGGCAAGCGCTAGCGCCGGTGTATGCACCGGCCGAAAGCCAGCCGGTGGGCGATGTCTTTCTGGTCAGCCCGGACGGCCAGATCTTCATGCGTTACCCCACGCACGAGAACATGGATGCCACCCTGGAAGAGGCGGAGAACATCCGCGTCGATCTCAAACGCACCCTCAAAGGGTCCCTGATCGGTTAATTAGGCTGCAGGTATGCAAACACCGACTTCTTCACAGCGCTGGCTGCGCGGCTTCTGCGTTCTCGCGGTCATTCTGGCCGCGGGCGTAATCACCCTTGGCGCCTGGACCCGGCTGGCAGATGCCGGCCTTGGTTGCCCTGACTGGCCAGGCTGTTACGGCCACCTGGACGTACGTAAGGCCATCGACCACGTCAACACCACCAATGAAGCAGTGCCAGGCAGCCTCCGCGAAGCCCACAAAACGGTACCTGAGATGGTACACCGTTACTTCGCCTCGACCCTGGGACTCATCATCATCATCATTGCGGTGCTCTCCTTCATAAACCGCAAGCGGGAAAAACAACCGCTCAAGCTGCCCCTGTTCCTGGTCGCCCTGGTGATTTTCCAGGGTATTCTGGGCATGTGGACCGTCACCATGGGGCTACAGCCCACCATTGTGATGTTGCACCTGCTGGGAGGCTTTACCACCTTTACCCTGCTGGTGCTGCTGACCGCAAGGGTATTCCGCTGGCCAAACTTCCTGAACGATTGCGATGTGCGGATGCTCAAACCGCTGGCCTCCATCACACTGGCCGCCGTCATTCTGCAAATTGCCTTGGGTGGCTGGACTGCCAGCAACTATGCCGCTGTGGCCTGTACCGAACTGCCGGTGTGCGAAGCAGGCTGGCAAGAGCGTCTGGACTTCGAGGAAGCCTTTATCTTCTGGGGCCATGAGCATGATCAACCGGATTTTGAATACGGCGTCCTCGATAATCACGCGCGTACCACCATTCACGTCATGCACCGCTTTGGCGCTTTACTGGTGACCCTGCTGGTACTGGCGCTGGTTGCCAAAATCCTGCTGCGCGCCCGCAGCACCTTCTTCCGTAACTTCGCCCTGACCATCCTGTCCTTGCTGGTCGTACAGCTCGCCCTCGGCATCAGTAATGTGGTGTTTGCGGTCCCTCTGGACGTGGCCGTTGCCCATAATTTTGTAGCCGTTATTCTGCTCGCATCACTGGTGCTGTTTATCCGCGCCATCAATGTGAAATGCGGCATACGCAATCCGCGACAGGGAGAAGCAAAATCATGAGTGATACCACAACCTGGCGCGACTACCTTGCCCTCACCAAGCCGGGCGTGGTGATGCTGTTGATGGTCACCGCCGTGGCAGGCATGTTCCTGGCGACCGATCCCCCGGGGATGGTGCCGCTGGATATTTTTATTCCGTCCTTTATTGGTCTCACGCTGGCCATGATGTCTTCTGCGGCCATCAACCAGATCATGGACCAGAAAATCGATGCGATCATGACTCGCACCGAAAAGCGGCCTCTGGTCGCCGGCAAGCTCAGTCCGAAAGCCGCCATTACTTTTGCCGTTCTGCTGGCGGCGGCGTCCATGGTCATGTTGTATTTCCTGGTCAATCCACTGACCGCCTGGCTGACCCTGTTTGGTTTCGTCGGTTATGCGTTCATTTACACCTTGTATCTGAAACGGGCGACCCCGCAGAACATCGTGATCGGCGGTATTGCCGGCGCCATCCCGCCGCTGCTGGGGTGGGCTGCCGTGACTGGTGACGTTCACCCTTATGCCTGGCTGTTGGTGCTGATCATCTTCGTGTGGACCCCTCCCCATTTCTGGGCGCTGGCCATCCACCGCAAGGACGAATACGCCAAGGCAGACATCCCCATGTTGCCTGTCACCCACGGCATCCCCTTTACCCGGGAATCCGTTCTGTACTACACCATCCTGCTGTTCATCTGCACCTTGCTGCCCTACCTGACCGGCATGAGTGACCTGATCTACCTGCTTGCCGCGCTGATTCTGGGCCTGGTATTCCTTTACCACGCTGTGCGGCTGCGCTTTTCAGATGACCCGAAACTTCCCATGAAGACGTTCGGCTATTCCATCACCTACCTCTTTGCCCTGTTCACGGCTCTGCTGGTGGATCATTACCTTCCCGTAAAGCCCACTGACGTGGCCATCTGGCTGGGGGCGTAAAAACCAATTGGTAATGGATAATTGATAACTGGCGCGAGCCAGGTTTGAGGTTTTCAGACGCGAGAGGCCGCGTCCAGACTTTGGGCGCGGTCTCATTGCTTTCAGATTCCTGGCCGGCCCTTCCGCGCCATTATCAATTCTCAATTGCCCCCTCTCGTATCCTGGCCACCACATCGCGCTATACTGTCAGCATCGAAAAATTACCGGGAGGCAACCATGGCAACCCGCAGCATGGATGACTGGCTCGACGCCTATGGCGAGAGCCACCAGAACCCCACCAACAAGAAAGTGCATTTTGTCTGCGTGCCGGTGATTTTTTTCACCATCGTCGGTTTTCTCTGGGCGATTCCCGCCCCCCTTTTCACCGGCTTCTGGGCCTGCCTGGCGCTGGTGTTCGTTACCGCCTATTACGCCCGCCTCTCCAAACCTATCGCCCTCGGCATGCTGGTCTTCAGTGTTATCTGCCTGGCCGGGCTTGGCCTGATCGCCTCGACCGGCATCAGCGTCGGGCTGTTTTCTCTGGTGGTCTTTGTACTCGCCTGGATCGGCCAGTTCTGGGGCCACAAGGTGGAAGGCAAGAAACCCTCGTTCTTTGAAGACATCCAGTATCTGATGATCGGACCCGCCTGGATCATGGGCTTCCTGTATCGCAAGTGGGGCATCAAGTACTGATACCCCGCAACGGCTTCGGCGCAGAACCACCTTTCCCCACTGGTACTTTTGCAGTAGTTTAGAACGACAATCATCTCTGCTTGGGGAAGGACCACCCGCATGGGCACTTTGCTTTTCTTTGGCGTGATCGCCGCCGTCGTTATCTACATCATCGCGGTATACAACCGACTGATCGCCCTCAAGAACCGCTTCAAAAACGGTTTTGCCCAGATCGACGTGCAGCTACAACGCCGCCATGATCTGATCCCCAATCTGGTGGAGACTGCCAAAGCCTATATGAGTCATGAGAAAGAGACCCTGACTCAGGTTATCGAGGCGCGCAATCAGGCGGCCAGCGCCAAACAGGCCGCCGCCGCCCACCCCGATGACGCCAGCGCCGTGGCCCAACTCGGCAAAGCAGAATCCATGCTGTCCGGCTCCCTCGCCAACTTCTTCGCCCTCAGTGAGAATTACCCGGACCTGAAAGCCAACGAGACCATGAGCCAGCTCATGGAAGAGCTGACCAGCACCGAAAATCGCATCGGCTTTGCACGGCAGGCCTTCAACGATGCCGTCATGAACTACAACACCTACCGCGAGCAGTTTCCGCAAAACTTTATTGGCGGACTGTTCGGCAGCTTCAAGGAAGCCCAGCTGCTCAAGATCGAGAACGAAGAGGCCCGCAAGGCCGTCAAGGTCGGTTTCTGATCCGCTGAGATTGGGCCATGGATTTCTTCCAACACCAGGAACGTGCCCGGCGTAAAACCGGCTTGCTGGTGCTCTATTTCGTCGTGGCAGTGGTGGCAGTGATCGCCAGTGTGACCGCCGCCATGCTGCTGATCCTGCATTTCTCCGGCGCGGGAGTCTCTCTTCAGGCTCCCTGGGCCCACCCCCTTACGGCCTGGATCGCACTCGGCACCTTTGTGGTCATTGTCGGCGGTTGTCTGGTGAAAACCTGGCAGCTACGCAAGGGCGGCCCCGCCCTCGCCGAGATGATGGGCGCCAAGCCAATCGACGCCACCACCACCGATAACAGCGAGCAGCGTCTGCTTAACGTGGTGGAAGAGATGAGCATCGCTGCCGGCATCCCGGCACCCAGAATCTACGTGCTTGAGCAGGAACCGGCCATCAACGCCTTTGCCGCCGGCTTCCGTCCTTCAGAAGCCATCGTCGCGGTCACTCGGGGCACACTGGACAAACTCTCACGGGACGAGCTGCAAGCGATTATAGGGCATGAATTCAGCCACATTCTCAATGCTGACATCCGCATCAACCTGCGGATGGTGGCAGTGCTTGCCGGCATTCTTGCTGTGGGCAAAGTCGGCGAATATCTGCTTCACAGCCAGCGTCATCAGTCCCGATCGTCCAGACGCAACAACAAGGGCAATCTGGTTATTGTCGGGCTGGCCCTGATGGTCATCGGCTATGTGGGCTTGTTCTTCGGACGCCTGATCAAAGCGGCTATCAGCCGTCAGCGGGAGCTGCTGGCTGATGCGTCTGCCGTGCAATTCACCCGTAACCCCGATGGCTTGGCCGGCGCCCTGATCCAGGTGCGCAACAACGGCGGCTCCTATCTTGCCAACGCCCATGCGGAAGACATGAGCCATATGTGCTTTGTGCTACCTGTCAAAATGCACCTGCAACGCTGGCTCTCCACGCACCCACCGGTGGATGAGCGCCTCACCGCTCTCGGTGAGGGCTGGGTTGCGCGAGCCAGGGCCCGGGCCAGACAATCCGGCGACCCGTCACCCAACCCGCCGTCAGCGCCACAGGCTGCCAATGTGGACGGTTCTCTGGGCTTCGCCCCGGGCGCCAGCCCTGCCCGGGTCTCCAGTCAGGTAGGGACCGTGAAAGACGCCGACATTGATTGGGCACAGACCACGCTGGCGCAACTGCCAGAGGAAATTCGCCAGTCCCTGCGCCAGCCGCAAGGTGCCCGCAGGGCATTGCTGGCCCTGATTCTGGCCAGCAATCGCAACGACACGGCCCACCAGCTTCGTCAGGCAGGGTTGGCGGACGATCAGCCTGCCCTTGAGACGCTGGCAGAAGCGCTTCGCCCCCTGGGGGCTACCCTCCGCCTGCCGGTCATTGATCTGGCCTTGCCCGCACTGAAGAACGAACCCCGTGCCGCCCGCGAACAGCTACTTGCTGAACTGGAGTCTCTCGCCAAAGCGGACAACACCTTCAGCTTGTTTGAATGGGCGTTGCTGGGGCTGGCAAGGCAACAACTTGGCGAGCGGGCGGGGCGCAACCGGCACACCCGCTTTCATCGCTATGGCGCGGTAGCGGCAGAACTGCAGCTTCTCTTTTCCCTGCTGGTGTGGGCCAGTGGCGCCACACAAGACACGGGCACAGCATTGTTCAGCCGCTATACCCAGGGACTCCTTCCTGCCGGGCGCACCTTGCTCCCGTTGACCCATTGCAGCAGCGACAAGCTGTTTCAAGCCGTCGACCGCCTGACGGATCTGTCCCCCTTGCTCAAGGGGCCCATCATCGACAGCGCCGTTGACCTGGCTATGGACGATGGCGAATTGAAAACCCGGGAACGGGAGACGCTGCGAGCTCTTTCTTCTTTACTGGAATGCCCCCTTCCACCCTGCTTTGCCGACCATTGATCGCTTTGCGAGTGTGAATCTGCTTCAAAAATAGGAAAAGGCTTACACTGGCTTACGCAAATTGCCTATTTTTTAGCACGTTTGTCCATGCAGAATCATGGCATTGTAGGGAGAGGTTGAAAGACATGGAATTCAACAAAGTCAGCACTCGCAATGCTTGGGCCGCGGTCGAAAATATTACGTCTCAAGTCCGCAGTGGCACATTAAACCCCGCACTGACGCAATGGGTGCGAGGACACGGTTTTGACCCCGACACCACCGTTTTTTCCGGCGTGTGCCTGTTTGATGACGGCATCTACACTGGCACCCTCATTGACTGTGAAGAACGAGTCTGGGAGTTTTTTGCCGATCTAAAGGACGAAACCGCCAGTGAGCTGGACGACGTTACCGCAGAGCTTGGCCCCAAATCACCGGATCACCCCGACGCAGACCTCTGCGACAGGGTAACCATGGCAATTGTGTACCACCGTGAAGAATCAATCGCCGCCTAGTCAGCGCGCATCTCGCCGATAAGGCAGCAGCGAACGCGCCTCTTCCCTGTAGCGCCGCACGTGTTCAGCCTCCTCCCGACAAAAATCGGCAATCGCTCGCTGAAAGGCGGGCTCACGCAGGTGATGCAGCGACCAGGTGATCACCGGTTCGAAACCGCGCAGGATCTTGTGTTCTCCCTGCACCCCGGGGTCGAACTCGGCCAGTCCGGACGCAATGGCATGCTCAATGCCCTGGTAGTAACAAAGCTCGAAGTGCAGCCCGTCACACTCTTCCAGGCAGCCCCAGTAACGACCGTAAAGACAGTCACCATCCTGAAAATACAACGCCGCCGCCAATGGCTGCTCACCACGTCGTGCCAACACCAACATCAGCTGATCCGCCATGGCCTCACGAATCGCCGCAAAGAATGCTTCATCCAGATAGGGGAGCTGCCCACGTTTCAGGTAGGTGCTGGCATAGCACTGGTAGTAGAAGGCCCAATCCTGATCGCTAATTTGCCCGCCCTGTAAACGTGTGACAGCGATGCCCTGCTCAGCAATGCGGCGCCTTTCCTTGCGCAGGTTCTTGCGCTTTCGCGACTGAAACCGGCTCAAAAAGTCCTCGAAGTCCTGATAATCACGGTTGAACCAGCGAAAGTGGCAGGCCTGGCGGGAGACAAGGGGTAATGCCGACAGCTGCTCTCGACACGCCCTGTCAGGAAACAGCACATGCCAGCCACTGGCGCCCTGCTGGGCCATTTGCTCGCTAACCGCCTCCCAAATCTGGTCTGCATTCAGGGTCCCACGCCAACGGGGTCCCACCACAGGCGTAAAAGGAATCGCCGTCACCAACTTCGGATAGTACGCCAGCCCATGGCGCTGATAGGCGTCTGCCCAGCTGTAATCGAAGACATACTCGCCACGGGAATCATTGCGGGCGTAGAGGGGCAACCAGCCTTGATTCAGCGTTTGATGACTGGGGCCCCAGCCGCGCTGGGGGCTCACCGCCCCGCCACTTTCCAGTGCCGCAACAAAAGCGGGCTTGAGAAAAGGATAATCAGTCAATGTGACTCCACATGAGTTTCCTTGCCGGCTTGGGTACAATGCGCCAGTTGCACGGTCGTACAGAGCGCAGACAAGGCCAAACCGGGCCCGGTACCGCGCCGCCCTGCTTCACCGCCTCCTTTTAATCCGGCGGTTTTCGACACTTTCATCATTGTGAATGCATTTTTTCAACAAGGTAATGTCTAGTCCATGAATGTTTCCAAACCCCTGACCGCATTTTATATCGCTGCGGCACTGTTACTGGCCATCCCCGGCGCCTGGCTGCTTTTCGCCCCGGAAATGGCTGTTGTCACTATCCACGAGAATCTGGCGTTTGTGCAGGTCTCCAACATTCACAGCCAACAAACCGGGCTGGGCCTGCTGCTGGCCGCGGCGGTCAATCTGGCCTGCCTGCTGGGCGGCCCGCAGCGGGTTCCGCTGCATGTGGCAGTGTTTTTCTACCTGGCAGGTCTGGTCGCCAGCCACGGCAACGCGGTCTTCGCCGACCAATGGTGGCTGTGGATCCCCGCCCTGGTCTATCTGCTGCCGCTGATTCCTTTTGCAAAGCTGGTGCCCGCAAAATTGCCACTGCCAACGGGCGGAAGCGGCCAGCAACGCGGTGAGGTGAAGTGGTTCAACCCCAACAAGGGCTTCGGTTTCATCCTGACCGACAAGGGTGAGGAGCTGTTTGTGCACTTCAAGGCCGTTCAGAATGGTGGCCGACGCAGCCTGCGGACCGGCACCCGGGTTCGCTTCGACACGCGCATGTCCGACCGTGGCGAACAGGCCGATAACGTTTATATCGAGCAGTAACCCCGAACGCATTTCGGGGCACGCAACACAACATGGTTGCCGCCCCGGATTGCCTGACCCGGAATAACAACAATGACACTGGCAATCGCAGACTGGATTGTCCTGGCCGGTTATCTGTGTATCGTGCTGGGCATTGGCATTTACTTCTCTCGCCGTAACACCTCTACCGAAGAATACTTTGTCGGCGGCCGTCGCTTTCGAGGCTGGGTGATCGGCCTGTCGCTGGTGGGCACCTCCATCAGCTCGATCACCTTTCTGGCCTACCCCGCCGACGCCTTTAAAACTGACTGGCTACGCTATCTTCCCAATCTGGCATTGCTGCCTGCGATCCTGGTGGCGGCCTTTGTATTTCTGCCGTTTTTCCGCCGCGGCAACATGACCAGCGCCTACGAATTTCTGGAAATGCGCTACGGACCCTCGGTACGGGTCTACGGGGCGGTAGCGTTTCTGGTAGCCCAGGTGGTTCGCCTGGCCATGATCCTGTGGTTGCTTTCCCTGCTGATTCAGCAAGTCACGGGCTTGTCGCCCACCACAGCCATTGTGCTCGGCGGGCTCTTTGTGGGGCTATACACGGTGATTGGCGGTATCGATGCGGTGATCTGGACCGATGTGCTGCAAACCGTGGTACTGCTGTTGGGCGGGATACTCTGCTTGTGGGTGATTCTGGAGGCACTGCCCGGCGGTCTGGGCCAGATCGTCGATCAAGCAGGGGCGGCCGGCAAGTTTGCGTTGGCCCCCTGGGAGAACGGCGCTCCCGGCGAGACCTCCTGGTCACTCTCGCTGAGCGAAAAAACGGCCACCATGATGCTGCTGATCGGCCTCACCAACTGGCTCACCGAATACTCCAGCAATCAGAACACGGTGCAGCGATACTGCGCCTCACAATCCACCCAGGAAGCCCGTCGCGGCCTGTGGGTGTATCTGTTCACCGCCCTGCCAATCTGGGCCTTTTACATGTTTCTGGGTACCGCGCTCTGGGTGTTCTTTGAGACGTTCCCGGATGTTCAGGCCAGCGCCATTCTGAATGGCGAGGCCCGTGCCGAAACCCTGATGCCACATTTCATCACTGGCTACCTGCCTGCCGGCGTGGCCGGCCTGGTGATCGCTGCCGCTCTGGCAGCTGCCATGAGTTCTCTGGATTCCAGTATTAATTCGGTGACAACGGTGAGCGTGGTCGACCTCTACCGCCGACATCTGCGTCCGGACAAAGACGACCGCCACTACCTGAAAGCGGCCTGGACCATTGCCGTCGCGGTGACGGCCCTGATGATCGCAGGTGCGCTGTGGCTAAATGGGACTGACACCAAGACCCTGCAGGACACCTCGACCATTCTGGTCTCGCTGCTGGGCGGCGGGATGCTGGGGCTGTATCTTCTTGGTTTCTTTAGTCAGCGCGGCGATGCGCGAGCGGCCTGGTGTGGGATTGCCTGCACGCTGGTCTTTACCGGCTGGACCGTGCTGACCAACAAGGGAATGTTGCCGGAGGCGCTAAGCGCCCCCTTTGACCTCTACTACACCGGGTTGATTGGCAATGTACTGATGTTTGTCGTCGGTTATCTGGCTGCATCACTGTGGTCTGCCAGAGTCGCGTCAGCACGATCCTCCTGACACTCGCCACGGGACCGCAGCAGCCGGTCCCGTACCAGCCAACCCGCCGCCCAACACACCAGCCAGGGATCAAGCAGGTAATCCCACAGGTTGTCACTGACCAGTAGATCCGCCCGGAAAGCCAACTGCGCGGCCACCAGGATCAGACAAGAGGCGTAAGCACGGGTCACCCAACCTACCAGCCCCACCAATAGCAGCCCAGTGCTCAAGGCAAAGTCGCCAAACCCCATGGCATACGGATCCGCATAGCTGGAACCCATGCTTGTGGGATAAAACCACAACGCCAGCAACACCAGCATCACACAGGCGCTTCGCAACTGCCCCACCGGTAACCAGTAATAGCCGGTGATACGATGTTTGATCGCCAGTATCGCCAACAAGCCGCTAGCGATACTGAACCCGGACAGGTAGCTGTTCAGCCATGCAGCCGGGCCCCAGGGGTAAGGCAATAACGCCCAGACGAAGACCAGAACCGCAAGAATAATGCGAGGCTTGAACTCCAGCATAGACGCACTAATACGCAGCTGTACCGCTACCAGCACCAGCGCCGTAATTAACAAATCAATGGTCATTGCGGTGCTCCTTCGTTCGGCGCGGGGACAACGGACTGGCCGGTGCCTGCGACACCCGCCGGCAACCAGGCATGACGAATGGCGCTCTTGTTCCAGGTATAAAGCACGTGCAAGTCACCATTGCTTGCCCGGATCATATAGGGATAGTCGTACTGGAAACGGCAGCCATGTCGCTCATCACATTTATTGGCCTTGACCCTTTCCAGCAACACCTCGGGATTTTCCGGCGCATTCCCCGTCTGCAACTCAGCCCGAATCAACGCCTCGTACTGCCCTGTTGTCAACGCCTCATCACGCCACTGTTCACGATCATGCAGAGTCCAGGCCACTTGCCATGTGGTGCCGCCATCCCGGGTTTCACGAATGCACAGGTCATCGCGCTCTTCCCGGTTACAGTTGGCTACCAGCAGCCAATGATTCCTGCCCAGTACCACCCCCCCTACCGCCGCACTGGGGTTTTCCAGACTAGAGTAAGCCAGCGGGGTCCACTGCCAGCCGCCATCATCACTATCAGACTGATACAGGTAACCATTGTTGGGCTCGTTTTCATTTCTCAGAAAGGAAACCGAGTGGTCATGAGCGTCCACCAGCACTAATGGCTGGATCGCCTTGCGACCGTGGCCAATACGGGCACGGCCCAAAATTCGGCTATTGGCGTCAATCCGGAGGATTTCACCGTATTTGCCAATCATTTCGTGATACACCGGCAATCCGATGGTTCCATCGGCATACTTTAAAGGGGGGGTTTTGACCAAGGTACTGATATTCAGGAAGGGAGTAGTAACCAGCGCCTTGTCAAACGACCAGGTTTCACCCTGATTGTCGGATTCCAGCACCACGATACGGCTGGCCGCCCAACCTCCGAAACTGACCGCAACCACAAAAAGGCGCATACGGCCGTCTTTATCCAGAACCGGGACGGCATTCCCCAGCTTGCGTACGTGACGATTCCAGCCAGACGCAATCTGCTCCCGGGTCACCACCACGGCTTCGTCAGTCCACTTGGCAGTAGAAGGATCAAAAAGGGCACTGTGAATCGCCACATCTGCCGCACCTTCACGGGTACCGGCAAACCAGAAGGCCCTCAGTCGGCCATCCGGCAACTCCACCATAGCCGGGGCGTGGACCATCCGGGTATCCGCATCAGAAGCAAACTGCCCTGTCCAGCCACCACCATAGTCAGCATTGTTGGTGCTGGCATCAGGTACCAAAGGGGGCGTCGGGTGCCAGATATGAGACGGAGAAGCTGCGTAGTAACCCGCCACAAGAGCCATACCCACCAAAAGATGAAAAGCACGTTTCAACATAAAAAATGATCGTTGTATCCGTTATCGGCGGGCCTATTCTCCATGAATCGCACGCCAGTGCCAGCGTCTGATACTTCAAACGCAATGAGACTGGCCAGTATGTATCCTTGTCAGAAAATTGCCTGCCATTGACCTCGCGAACCCTGCCGACCGTCCGAAGTTGTGAACTCGCCCACTGCCTTTTGATCACAATGTGTTCACAGCAAGAGGGCGATGTCATAATGATGACAGACACTATTCCAAGAACAGCACCAAGGACTTTACTTTCTGCAATGGAACGTTTTGCAATTGCCTGGTTGGCATTATTGCTGGCCCTCTCGTGCCTGCCCGCCCACGCTGAAGACAACCATGACTGGAAACTGGTGAGCGAACGTAACGGTATTCAGGTGTATATGAAGCATCGTGACGAATCACGCCTGAAAACCTTTCGGGGCACCACTCGCTTCACCCTCAAGGACGAATATGCACTGGTGGCGTTGATGAACGACTACGCCGCCTACCCGAAATGGCTGCACTTCATTGACAGTGCTGAAGAGTTTGACCGGCAAGGCCCGCTGGACCGTAGCCTGCGGTTTACCACCCAGCTCCCCTGGCCGCTGGCCGATCGCGAGGCCGTGCTGCGTGCCAAGGTGCACCAGACCCTCAATGACGAGGAAGAGTCGGTGATGATCGAATTGATCAATCGCCCGGATGCCCTCCCCCCCAATAATGACTACATCCGCTTCCCGGAAATGTGGGGCAAACTGGGCTTTACCCGTATTGGCAATGACGAAGTGGAAATGATCTACGAGATCATTCTCGATCCAGGAGGGTATATTCCCGCCTGGATTGCCAACATTCTGCTGCGTGACGCACCGTATTTCACCCTTGAACGGTTGCGACGCATCGTCATGAAGCCGGAATACCAGAACCGCTACTATGACTATCTGGATCTGCGCGGCCCGGGAAGACCTCAGTCTGCGGCCCCGCTGACGCCACAGGAAAGCACGCCAGTCAAAACAACGCTGTAAAGGCCGAAAGGGAGATAATGAAAACGTAACAAAGTGATTATCACCCTGTCATTTTCGGTCACACCTCCCTTAACATGGGTACCTATCCGTCCTTCTGGAGCGTACCCATCCATGACACGGCTGTTCTATTTTCTTTATAGCTGGCTGATCTTTGTACCGCTGATGGCAGCGACCACTCTGGTCTGCGGAGCGATCTGTCTGGCCCTGGTGCCCTTTTTGTCTGCCGACCGTGTTGCCCGCTACAGTGCGGTCCCCTGGGCTCGCCTTTGCCTGTTGTACAGCGGCGTGCGGGTAGACCAGTTTGGCCACCACAATCTGCAGCCAGGCCAGAGTTACGTCATCGTGGCCAACCACCTGAGTCAGTTCGATATCTTTGTTCTCTACGGCTATTTGGGCGTGGACTTTCGGTGGGTAATGAAACATGAACTGCGCAAGGTGCCCGTGATCGGTATCTGCTGCGAAAAGCTGGGGCACATTTTTATCAACCGAAGCGACCGGGACGCCGCCATCGCCAGTCTCAACGAGGCACGGGTACGGCTGAGTCATGGCGCCAGTGTGCTGTTTTTTCCTGAAGGCACCCGCAGTCGTGACGGGCAGCTCAAACCCTTCAAGAAAGGCGCCTTCAAAATGGCACAAGAGCTGCAACTGCCGATATTGCCTGTCACCCTGACCGGCACCTTTGATATTCTGCCGCCCGGCACTGCACGACTGCAGCCTGGCCACCAGGCCACATTGACGCTGCATGCTCCACAGCCCATACCCCGCAACGAGGAAGACGTCGATCGGTTGATGAAGACCTGTCATGCGCTCATTGCACAGCCCCTTACCCATGCGTGCCCACAAGCGCTGGTATAGCTACAGCGACCGCCATAACCGGCGGTGATGCCATACCGGGCCGATCCTGTCGGACAGGATTGGCCCATTCGGCAGTGACAAAGTGTCTACACTCGGTGCCCATCGACCACGGGACTTGAACACGGAGTCATCATGAAGAATTTTAAAGACAAGGTTGCCGTTATCACCGGTGCCGGTTCCGGTATCGGCCGTGCACTGGCCAAGGAACTGGCCGCCAGCGGAGCCAAACTCGCCCTTTCCGATATCAACGAAGCTGGCCTGAAGCAGACCGCCAAGGATCTCGGCCTGGCCGAAGACCGCCTGCTGACCAAGGTGCTGGACGTGGCAGACCGCCAGGCGTTCTATGACTTCGCCGACGATGTGGTAAACCATTTCGGTTACGCCAACATGATCTTCAACAACGCCGGTGTTGCCCTGGGTGCCACCGTGGAAGACATGAGCTACGACGATTTCGAGTGGCTGATGAACATCAATTTCTGGGGCGTGGTGTATGGCACCAAGGCGTTCCTGCCGTACCTGAAGCAATCCGGCGAGGGGCACATTATCAATGTGTCTTCCATCTTTGGTCTGGTCGGCATTCCCACCCAGTCAGCCTATAACGCTGCCAAATTTGCGGTACGTGGCTTCACCGAATCGCTGCGCATCGAACTGGAAATGGAAGGTAGCCCGGTGTCCTGTACCTCCATCCACCCCGGTGGCATCAAAACCAACATCGCCAAGGCCGCGCGCATGAGCGAGGGCGTGGAACGCATTACCGGTGCCAACAAGGAACAGTCCATTCAGGATTTCGAGAAACTGTTCCGCACCACCCCGGAAGAAGCCGCCAGCACCATTCTCAAAGGGGTGCGTGGCAACAAGCGCCGGGTCCTGATCGGTTCCGATGCGGTGGCAGTGGACACCATGCAGCGCCTGCTGCCGACCAGCTACCAGAAGCTGATCGCCATGGGCCAAAAGTACATGAGCAAGAAGTAACCGTGTCCGAGCGCCCTTTTTCCCAGGCCTGCGAAAACAACAAGGGGCCGATCCTGGCCGTGCTGCAACAGCACTGCCAGGCACCGGGGGCGCTGCTGGAAATCGGTTCGGGCACCGGGCAGCATGCTGCCTGGCTGTCCGCCCAGCTTCCTCACCTGCAGTGGCAAGCATCTGATGTGGCAGACAACCTGCCAGGCATCCGCCTTTGGCAGCAAGAGCCAGCCAACCGCTCCCTGCCCGCTCTTGAACTGGACGTGTCCGGCGACTGGCCTGCTGGTCCCTACCGCTATCTCTTTACCGCCAACACCTTCCATATCATGAGTGCAGAACAGGTATCTCGCTGTATCGAGCACGGGTGCGAGAGACTGGAAACGGGCGGAGCCTTTCTGGTCTATGGCCCGTTCAATTACGACGGTCGCTATACCAGTGAATCCAATGCCCGTTTCGACGCGTGGCTAAAGGCAGCCGGTAGCCACCGCGGGATCCGGGATCAGGAATGGGTAGTTGAGGCCTTTTCACGCCATGGCGCTACGCTGCGGGCAGACCACGCCATGCCCGCCAACAACCGGATACTGGTTTTTACACGCTAGCCTGGCGGGCACGGCGCATGCGAGGCTTGAGGTAGAGCACCCCGAAGATCATGATCATCACCCCGTCACGCCAGTGAAACAGCCCTCGGCGACGGATCCAGACCCCAAACCCCACCAGCTCCAGGGCATGTAAAAAGGCCACCACCGCCCCCGCGCTCAGTAACAAACGGTCGAACGGTACCGGTAAATCCGCGAAAATGGCTAACAATACCGCCAACCAAAACACTACAATGACCCCGCGAAACATGTTCATGCTCAAGATCCTCTGACAGCGCTGGCTATTTTTTCTACAATAGGTGGTTTAGAGGATCGGGGCCGGTCTGCTGGCCGGAACCTTGGACCTGCCCGACAAGCAGCAGGTTCTACAACAAACCACTCGCATTCAGACTGAGCGAATACATGCAAAAAGACAAGGCAACCGCCTGGACCCTGGATCAGTTCCCGGTCCCCGAAAAAGACGGCGAACGCCGCTTTCACGATTTTGATCTGGACCTGCGCCTGATGCGCGGGATTGCCGATCTTGGCTTCCAGTATTGCACCCCCATTCAGGCCGAGGTGCTGGAACACACCCTGGCCGGCGCCGACGCCATTGGTCGCGCCCAGACAGGCACCGGTAAAACCGCCGCCTTCCTGCTGACCGTCATCAACGATCTGCTCAAGCACCCGCTGGAAGTGAAACGCTACGCCGGTGAGCCCCGCGCATTGATCGTCGCCCCTACCCGCGAACTGGCGATGCAAATCGAAAAGGACGCCAAAGGGCTGGCGAAGTACACCGACCTGCAGGTCATGAGCGTGGTCGGCGGCATGAACTTCAACCGCCAACAGGAACGCCTGCAAAGCCGGGAAATCGATATTCTGGTTGCCACACCCGGGCGCTTGCTGGATTTTGCCAAACGCCGTGACCTGTGGCTCGACCGGGTGGAATTTTTGGTTCTGGACGAAGCCGACCGCATGCTCGACATGGGCTTTATTCCAGACGTGAAGCGTATTGTCAGCATGACGCCACGCACCAAATACCGCCAAACCCAGCTGTTCTCGGCCACCTTCAACGACGATGTGATGAATCTGGCCCGTCGCTGGACCCAGGACGCCGAAGTGGTAGAAATCGAGCCGGCACAGGTCACCACTGAGCGTGTTGAGCAGAAGGTCTATATCACCAACACCGACGACAAGTTCAAGCTGCTGTACAACCTGATTACCGGCATGAACATGGACAAGGTGATCGTGTTTGCCAACCGTCGGGATATTACCCGCCGCATCAACGACCGCCTGCACAAGAAAGGCCTCAAGGTTTCGATGATCTCTGGCGATGTGCCCCAGAACCAGCGCATGAAGACACTGGAGCGCTTCCGCTCCGGCGACCTGCAGGTGCTGATTGCCACCGACGTGGCCGGGCGAGGCATCCACATCGACGGCGTGTCCCACGTGGTGAACTACAACCTGCCGGAAGACCCGGAAGACTACGTACATCGTATCGGCCGTACAGGTCGCGCAGGCGCCAGTGGCATGTCCATCAGCTTCGCCTGTGAAGACGATGCCTTCCTGCTGCCCGAACTGGAAAATGCCATCAGCATGAAGCTGGAATGCGAATACCCTCCAGCAGACTTGCTGCAGGAACGAGAGGAAAACCATGCCTGAACGGATCAGCCCTGCGGAAGGCAAGGCCCGCTTTGATGACGGCAATGCCCTGTTCGTGGACATCCGCGATCCCGCCAGCTTCGCCGCCGGGCACCTGCGCGGGGCTATCCACCTGAGCAATGCCAACGTGGATCAGTTCCTGGCTGACACCGGCCGGGAGCGTCCCCTGGTGATCTACTGCTACCACGGCAACAGCAGCCAGGGCGCCGCTGACTGGCTGGCCGAACAAGGTTTTCAGGCCGTGAGTCTGGATGGCGGCTACGACATCTTTCGCCAGCAATTTCCAGAGACTCTCGAGGAAACCGCCTGATTGACGTGGGTGGCAAGCTCCCCGCCTGCAGGGCAATCTGACCTGAAACCAGATCGCCCTGCTCGGCAGTCCCCTGCCTCTGTCACAGTAACGAATCAGAAGCGGTAGCCCAAGCCGACCATGTACACCCATGGATCGATTTCCACATCGATCTTGTCTACCCGGGCATCATTGACGTACAACCGAGCCTCGGTATCGATATCGATATTCCAGACGCTCACGTTGAACAGCCAGTTATCATTGATCGCCACATCCGCCCCGACTTCCCAGGCAAAGCCCACGGAATTACTGAGCTTGACGTCGGCATCACCGCCACCCAGCAACGGACTGACAACCGCATCATCAATAGAGTCATCAAAAAAGAGCGTGTAGTTGATACCCGCCCCGAGATACGCCCTTACCGGGCCAACCGACGGCGCGTAATACTGGGCAAGCAAGGTCGGAGGTAAATGACTGGTTTCACCAATCACGACACCGCTGCCACCGGTATCCAGAATAATGTCATGGGTAAATGGCGTCGCACCTACCAGCTCTACCCCAATGGCGTCGGTCACCATATAGGCAAAAGTCAGCCCCAACTGGGTATCGTCGTCCACGTCCACGCCCAACCCGCCCACGACGGGCAAGGCAGAATCGAACGTCTCACTACTGACATCGGGATCAACCTGAATTGCCCCAAAACGTACAATGAAATCCCCTGCTTCATGAGCCAATGCGGGTCCTGCCGCCATCAAGGCGACCAGAGCCATCGCGTTTTTTCCCTGTCCTCGCAGCTTCATATTTTTCCCCTTTCGTTAGCACTATTCTGCTGTGGCGCCTGCATCCCACTCTCACTGAGGCTGGACATCATTGAACGCCACAAGCAGCCAATGGGCATTGCGCTACGTCAATATGGCAAGCGAAAACAGCCGCAATCCCCTGCCCCCGGTGCCGCAACCACTGCTGGACGTAACTGGTCTGCAAGCCAACGGGGACGTCCCCAGAATAGGCAGAGAAAACCAATGCATGCTTATGCGTATCGACAAAATGAAGCGAATGGAGGATCAACGGTTCTTGAACGAAAATCACCCAATCTGACACATTCGCACTAGCGCCCTGATTTCACGTCAACCCAGTTACATACACATCCAGCGTGATAGCGCAGTATAGGAAGCCATCATTGCGACCACCCTGCGCCCCACGCTGACTCGCAGGCCGCACACCAATAACAAAGAGATATTCATCATGGCTTCAAGCTCTCTGATCAACGCATTGCGTGACGCCCACAAGACTCACCTGACCCAACAACTGCAGGCTCCCGAACACTGGCAGGCGATGATAAGCCAAGCCAGCGCCCTGCTTACCGATGTGCCGCTGGGAAAGCTGGTTGACGCCGACAGCCTCTGCCAGGTGGTGGATGCCTGGCTGCAAGACGCCCTGAGCGCCCAGGGACTTCAGCAAGTCGTCACCGATGTTACCCTGGCCGTCTGGGACGCTGCCGAACGCGATGATGCCACCCTGGGCGAGCTGCTGCGCGAAGAACACTTTGAAGCCATTCTCGAACAGGCTCTGCAACTGCAAACCTTGCGAGAAAAAGCCGTACATGCCGCAATGAACCATCCTCTGGTCAGTGAGATGGTGAGCGAGATGCTGTACACCGGCATCAAGAACTTTCTACTGGAAGAAAATGCCCTGGCCAAGCTGCCAGGCGTCAGCAGTGTGATGAAGATGGGCCGCAAGAGTGTGGTCGGCAAGGCTATGGGCGGCATGGAAGAATCCATCCGTACCTATCTTCAAAAAAATATTCGCGTCACCCTGAAAACCGGCGAGCAGTGGCTGAATAAACAACTCACCAACGAGCGCATCGAACAACTTGCCCGAGACGGTTACCGTCGGGTCGCCCCACTAAAGCCCGCTGACTACCTGGCCCTGGTTCCCAAGGCCACCATTGGCGACGTCATTGAGCAAGGCTGCCTCATCGGTGACGAAAGCGCCCGGCTGGATTACACCCGTCGCCTGGTCGGTGTCGGTATTCGGGCCGCCGTGGATTCTCTGAGCCAGATGCCCCTCAAGACCCTGCTGGAAAACATGCAGATCACTGAACAACGGGTCCACGCCATCACCACACCCGCGCTCGCCAAAGGTGCCACTGTATTGGTAGAACAAGGCGTTCTGGAGCCGTTCGTGGAATGGGTGGTGGAGGATTTTTATGGGTCGGAGGCGTGCAAAAAAGTTGTTGAGGCAGTTAACAGTTAATAGTTAATAGTGAACAGTTAACAGCGACGCGCATTGGCATTGCTGTGCGCTGAGAGTACAGAGGCCGCGCCCAAGGTCTGGGCGCGGCCTCTTTCATTGGTGAAAAAAAAATTTACCGCGAGTATTTCGCTGTTAACTGTTCACTATTAACTGTTAACTAGAGGAACGACTCCGCATATTCCGCCAACAACGATCTCGGCACGCCATTCAACTGCACCGACCCGCCATGGACAAAACGCTTGAAGCGTTCGGTCATGTAGGTGAGTCCGGAGCTGGTGGGCGAGAGGTAAGGGGTGTCGATCTGGGCCAGGTTGCCCAGGCACACCACTTTGGATCCTTCGCCTGCCCGGGTGATGATGGCTTTCATCTGATGAGGGGTCAGGTTCTGGCTTTCGTCGATCAGGATCAGGGACTTCTGAAAGCTTCGGCCACGGATGTAATTCATCGCCTTGAACTGGATATTCGCGCGCTCTTTCACGTACTGAATGCTGCCCGTGGGATTCTCATCGTTCAGGTGCAGGGCTTCGATGTTATCGTTGATCGCCCCCAGCCAGGGATCCATCTTCTCTTCTTCGGTGCCTGGCAGAAAACCATGATCTTCAGCCAACGGTGGTGTGGAGCGGGTGGCGATAATCTTGTTGAAGCGCTTTTGCTCCACCGTCATTTCAATGGCCGCTGCCAGCGCCAGAATCGTTTTCCCCGAGCCCGCCGCCCCCGTCAGATTGACCAGATGCACATCCGGGTCGAGCAATAATTGCAGCGCAATGGCTTGCTGGATGTTCATGGGCTTCAGTCCCCATGCCTCCTGCTCCAGCATGCTGTCTGCCTTGTAATGCTTCAGGGTCACCACCCCGTTTTCGATATGCATGACCCGGCCGACAAAGCCTTGCTCATCAATGATGTACTGGTTGGGATAGACCTCTTCCCCCAGAATCTCGCTCACCAGCAAGCCGTGGGAGAGATAATGCAGGGTATCCGGTCCGTCCTGCTCGGTTTCCACCTGGGTGACCTGGTCCCAGAACGAGCCGGGCACCTCAAAATAGCCCCGGGTCAGTTGCTTGATATCCGTGACCAGCTGATCGTTGTGGTAGTCCTCGGACTCGATTCCACAGGCCCTCGCCTTGAGGCGCATGTTGATGTCCTTGGTCACCAGGATAAAGCGTTCATCCGGGGCCTGGGCCTTCATGGCGACCACATCGTTGATGATGCGGTTATCGTTCAGATGATCCGGCAGGGGGGCCTTGATGTCCTCCAGGCTCGACATGAGTACCGTGAGGGTGCCCTGGGTTGAGTTATCCGGGCCGCGCGGAATGGGAATCCCGGCCTCCACCTGTTCCGGCGTGGCGTGACCGAGCACCTTGTCGATTTGGCGAATAGCCGCCCGGCAATCGGCGGCGGTATGCGACTTACCGCTTTTCAGCTTATCCAGTTCTTCCAGCACCGTCATGGGGATCACCACGCGGTGCTCTTCAAAGTTCAACAGGGAGTTGGGGTCGTGGATCAGGACGTTGGTATCGATGACGTAGGTTTTTTTCTGTTCTTGCTCGATGGTGCTGTCGTTCTGGCTGGCGCTCGCGTAGTGGCTGGTGGAAAGGGTGTGGAGTCTGGCCGCGCGCTCTTCCATGCGTATCCCCTGTGCCGTTAAACGGTACGGTTGCGTTGGTTTGGCGGCATTCGGTGAGCGTCAGGTCTGAAATTGCGAGAGTGACGCCTGCCCCCTGCCGCCCTGGTTTTAAGCCTTTTGGCGGTTCAGTTGCATTCAGCTGTTAACAGCTTTTGATCGCGATCACTCCCGCAGAGGCGGGAATGGAATTACCATAACCCAGCTTTTCGAAAGGGATCAATAGCCCTCCTTGAAAACTTTTGCCTTTTCTTTTTCCGTTCTGTCCATTTCATCTGTCCGCTAAACTGGTGAACATCAAACATCGCATAAACGGTAAATCAATCTTATGTCTCTGGATCACCCTCAGGTAATGATGCCCCCGCCAGCGCTGTATCTCGGCGGCCTGTTAATGGGCTATGGCATCGACAGGGCAATTCATTTCCCGGCTGTCCAATTCCCCGGCAGCGTATGGCTGACCAGCCTGCTTGCTGTATTCGGGCTGTTACTGGTAGTACTCGCAGCCCTCCAGTTACGACGGGCGAGGACAACCCTCATGCCTCACCGCGCGGCAAGCACACTGCTGACAACGGGCGTTTTCGCAATGAGCCGTAACCCGATCTATCTTGGCTTCAGCCTGCTGGCCATCGCCGCCGCGCTTAGCCAACACAGTACAGGCATGCTTTTGATGCAGCTCCCGGTGCTTTGGGTCATACATTCACACGTGATTGCCGCAGAAGAAGCGTTTCATGAACAGCAGTTTGGTGAGGCCTGGCAACAGTACCGTAACCGCACTCGACGCTGGCTCTAACCTGAATTCGTTCACAACCCGGTCCCTGCTTGAGCCACAGTGGCGGCTCAAGCTTGCCGTTTTGCAATCGCATGTGACGAGATCCGAAATGGCCAGGCACCAACGTGCTGGCGCGTGTATCAGGCGGCAACCAACCCACGCGGCGATAGAGCTCGGCAACCAGCTCTGAGCAGAACCAACCGCGCCGGTCCGGCTTCCGCTGGAAGGCGGTCAAAACATCAATGGCATTACAGAGCAGGTAATTCTTGTAAGGACGATGCAGCAATCGCCTGACCAAACGCTGCAGCAGCCTGTCCTGACGGTCAGAAAGATCAGGCCCAAGGCGACGGCGCACGGCAACGGATCCGGGATAATCCGCCAACTTGCTGGAAAGGAATACCAGTGACACCCCCGCGACAGGTTTCCCCAGTCGAATATCTACCGACTCCCCCAACGTGGTGGACTCCAGCACCAGAGGTTCGCTGCATTCCGGCAGTCGCACCACCATGCCAATGTGGCTCCAGGGGCTTCGGGTAAACAACCGAATAACCTCACTGGTCACCCCGCGTCCGGAGAACAGCAGTATATCGCCGGTCCGTAAGGTAAAAGCAGAATCCAGAGTGGATGCCATCGCAGACGTTCCCAGGTTTCTGATCGTTCCCGTTGAGAGCACGCTATGCCTGCCGAATGACAGATCGCTGACAGGATGGTCACGGTTTGGTGAAGGCGCTTCCCGTTTTCTCTGCATCCAGCTTTAGGAGCCTGCCTGCAAACCCTCCAGGTGACAGCGAGGCAAAGGTGTCAGAAGGGAGTTTCGAGTAACGAGCTGCGAACCACTAAAAGATGACTACCGGTTTTGCCTCTCGAAACTCATCCCTCGCCTGGCCTCGGCTCGCTATGCAAGCATAGTTATTCGCTTCGTAACGCCCTTCGGGACCGCCCTGCGTGCGTTATCCCGCTGCACGACTCTCCTGCGGAGTGCTCGGGTTAGTTTTAGGCGCAGAACTCAACGATAACGAAGGCATTTCCGTTCTTCTAAAAAACCCCTGAACGATTTTGCGTTTTCCATTCCAACCGAGCTTAAGCTCGTAGCGTGCCGCCATCGTCACATTTCTGTTACCTCCTTGCGGTAACCTTTTCGACACTTTTCGCTCCAGCCCACCCCGCCTATGGAAGAACGACTCTACCTGCTGCAACGCCATCTGCCGGAACTGCTCGAGCTGGAATCCCTGATCCGGCATGGCAAACGGCATTTGCGGGTCAGTACCGTTCATGACGTACCCATGGGAAAGATCAGCCTGCCCATCAAGGTTATCGAGATGGGATCCACCGCTCCCCGGGCTCCGGTGATTGGTTTTTTCGGTGGCGTTCATGGCGTCGAACGGATTGGCAGCCAGGTTCTGATGTCCTGGCTGCACAGCCTTATCCATCGCTTGCAGTGGGATGATCAGCTCCATCGGCGACTTGAGCAGGTGCGGCTGGTATTCATGCCAATGATCAACCCCGGGGGTATCTGGAACCGCACCCGCAGCAATCCCAATGGGGTTGATCTGATGCGCAACGCCCCGGTGGATGCCATGGGCAAGGTACCGTTTCTGGTAGGTGGGCATCGCATTTCCCGCCATCTTCCCTGGTACAGAGGCAAGAGTGGCGATCCCATGGAACCAGAAGCCCAGGCTGTAGCCAGGGTAGTGCAGGAAAAGTTGTTTCCCGCGCCTTTCTCCATGAGCATTGATTGCCACAGCGGCTTTGGGCGCCGGGACAGAATATGGTGCTGCTATGCCCGTAGCCACAGGCCCATTCCACACATTGGCGAGGTCTACCGGCTTAAACAAACCCTGGAGGGCACCTACCCTCATCATCACCCCTACCTGATTGAACCTCAGTCTGTTAACTACACCACCCATGGCGACCTGTGGGACTACCTCTACGATGACGCTCAAGAGAAAGCACCAGCGCATACCTTTCTGCCCTTTACGCTGGAAATGGGCTCCTGGCTTTGGGTGCGCAAGAATCCCCGGCAAATGCTCGATTTCTTTGGCTACTTCAACCCGGTGATCTCCCACCGTCATCATCGGGTACTACGCCAACACCTGCCGTTGTTTGAGTTCCTCACCGCCATGACAGCCAATGCTGGCAACTGGCTCCCCTCAGCCAGTGAACGCAAAACGCTGGCACATCAGGCGATACAGCACTGGTTCCATCACCAGGCATGAGGCTTCGTGAAGCTGGCCCTGCATTTGCATTAATTCGGTGCACACAGTTGGGTCATTCGGCTCACTGGCTTACACTTGCCCAAACCCGATTCAGGAAATTTAGGTATGAAACGATTCGCTCCGGCTCTGGTGCTGGTCCTTGCAGGCTGCCAGAACTTTGGTTATCAGGCCCCCTACGGTGACGACACAGCCCAGATCACCTTTACCAGTAACGATACCGCGGCCCAACCGGCTATCTGTGTCCCGGGCAAGGGCTTCCAGTCCACCGAGTACTCTATCGCCCAGAAACCCATGGGCGGAGACGCGCTCAACGACTTGCTTGAGACCATGAAAAAGAGCACGGAAGTGACCACCACTCTGGCCCCTTCCAGCCAGACTCGGGTCGGTATCATCTACAACCAGAAGCATCCCAACAGCACCCAGCGCGACCGCTGCCGGGTCGCGCTGCAATTTGAGGCCGTTGCTGGCGAGCACTATCAAGCAGTGTTCAATTACAGCCAGGCACAGTGCGGACTGTCCATTACCGATAGCCAGGGCCAGTCGGCCGATGCCGTCCGGGTTGACTGGGAATGCCCATAAGCAACATACCAACTTGGTGCACCGCACAATAACGGTGCACCAATACCTCTATTGCAGCCTCTTTACACCCCTTCCTCCTCCCCAACAAAACAGCAACCCTCTGTTTTAAAAAAGAAAACAAAAACTGGCACGCTCTCTGCAATAGCTTATGCGAGCCTGATAGGCGGTGCGCCACTAGCGCACACTTGAACAATTAAGACTTGTTAAGAGGGTTGCACATGAAGAACGTATTTGGTCTGAAGAAAACGGTTATCGCCTCTGCGGTTGCAGCTGCCAGCGTAATGGCGCCTGCCATTGCTGCTGCAGAAATCAGCGGTAGCCTGGGCATTGCCAGCATGTACCTGTGGCGTGGTCAGGACGTGTCTGCTGGTACTGCAAACGTTTCCGGCAGCCTGGATTTCACCACCGACGTAGGTCTGTACGCAGGTACCTGGGTATCTTCTGCAGGGACTTCTGTTAATTCCGAAGGCACCACTTCTACTGAAACTGACTTCTACGCCGGTTTTGGTGGCGAAGCGGGCGGTCTCAGCTACGACCTGTCCTACTGGACCTATGTTTACCCGGAAGATGATGTAGGCGCAGGTGAACTGGCTGAAGTCATTGCAAGTGTTGGCATGGCAGGCTTTAGCCTGACCGGTTATGTCAGCGCCAACAACCTGAGCGATTCCGACGAGGAAAACTTCGGCGATGACCTCTACCTGACCCTGGGCTACGAGTACGACAAGTTTGGCGTACTGGTCGGCACCTGGGATCTGGACGCTGACGATGCTAACTACACCCACGTAGATCTCAGCTACTCCCCGATCGAAAACCTGACCTTCACTGTGTCCAAAGTCGTCGACAGCGACGAGTTTGCGGCAGTGACCGATGATCAGGATCCGCTGTTCGTGGTTGGCTACAGCTTCCCGCTGTAATCACACTGCACGAATCTGGGGCGGCATACATACGCCGCCCAATGTTTCAACGCCGCGGGGCTCTCCCTGGTCCTCGCAAACACGCAAGCAACCCCGCGGCGTCTTTTTACTCAGGCACAGCCCTGCACCACAATGACTCCTCTGATCACCGCCCTTCGGAAAAGTAAACCACCAGCACATCATGATCCGACACCGGTGAAACCCCTTTTGACCCATACAGTTTTTGGTATCGCCCCGCATTCCCGCGGCTCACGGCGACCCTTTCCACACTGTCTTCGAGCGAAACGGAAATCCAGATGTGATCCAACGCCTGTGGTCGACAACGATATCGATAGCTAAAGCGTTCATTCTCAGGCAGTCGATCCCAGACGTTAACCAGCTTTGCGGACCGGAAACGGTTGTAGCTATCGGAAAACCGGCCTTTGCCCCAACTACTGTTAAAGTCGCCAGCCACTATCACGCGACGCTCTCTGTTTTCACGAACCCAATGCGCCAACCGCGAAGACTGCTGCCGGCGCTTCTGGTAAACACGAGCGGATCCCAGATTTCTGGCACTACGCATATGCACTGCAACCAGGTCCAGCGCCAGGGGTTTGGCCAACGCAATGTGCAGCGGTGGCCGGGAGTAAAGCGGGCCCCTTTGAAACTGCTCGTTCGCATACAGTGCGGCAACCGAATCGACTTGAATCGGCTCGCGGTACAACAGCCCGACATCCATCCCGGAAGGGTCATTGCCTTCGATGAGGACAGAAAAATAACGTAAACCTTTCGCCCGCAAACGCTGTGCCAGGGAATCCAGCAACGCCTTGTTCTCTACTTCTTGCAGCACCAGAGCATGCGGGGCCTTCAAGTCCTCGGCGATAAATTCCGAAATCGAATCCAGCCGATCTTCAACCAAAGCGACTGGCAAGGCATCGTCCAGATCCGATTCACGAGTCGCATCACGAAGACGCCACAAATTCAGGCTTGCCAGTGCCCACTGCCCCTGATCAGCTTCGGGCACACCTCGTGGAGCGTCCAGATCCCCACAAGCCGCGGCGGCAGGTAAATGGCCTACTAGCAAAAGTGCTGCAATCAGCTTTTTCATTCGGGCAGTCTACGTGCCAATAGGCATCGGCAACAGAGGAGATACTCTCGTTTAAAAGTACGAAATAGGCGATCGGGACGACACAGAAACGGCGTCGGTTGGAGAAAAAAGGGGCTGCGCCCTCTGATCGCGGAGGGCGCAAGAAGCAACAATCAGGGTCGGAAAACCACCTTCAGGTCAGACGTCACATCCGCCTCGTCCATGTAGCCGATAAACTTTCGGTCCGACCCCACCAACAGCGTCATCTCCCTGTCACTGGAGACTTCCCGGGGAGGCATGCCACGACCAGTGAAAATCATGCGCGCCCAGTAGCTTTTCATCTGCTCTACCGACTTCCCCATGACTTGCTGGTAGAACACCTCTCGCTGGCTGGCGGCCACAGGCAAATCCAGCGGTTTCACAGATATCTCACCAACACGATTGAGTTGACCGTTGAAAATTTGACGCACTTCATTGCGCGTCAACCCTCCCAGATCACTGTTTTTGGAAACCACCACTACGATGCCGGCCTGAGCAAAACCAGTGAGGAGCAGAAACGACACAACTAAAATACTTTTCATTTTTTCCACTCCCTAGAAAACCAGATCCATGCTCAGACGCACCACACTGGCATGATCGTTTTTCAACGCACCGCCATCCGTCACCACAAAAAATCCATTGGTGCTTACGTCTTCGTCCGAAAAGTCGTAGTAGTAGCTGTACTCCCCCTTAAGAGAGATGGAATCGGTCAAGGAATAACGAAGTCCTGCGGTCCAGCTTTTCTGACGCTCCGCCAACCCATTGTTAAGTGCCTGCGGCAGCTGTTCGTCGAGCTCATCCGGGTACACTGCGGCCCAGGTCACGAGCGGCATCCATTTGCCCAGATACTTGCCCACGGAAACATAACCGCTCTCGCTGCTGGGATACCAGTTACTGAAACTCAGACGTGCCACTTCCGATGCAAAAAACCAGCTGCCGTTGTCATATTGCAAACCCAGACCGGCAAAGTAGGTATAAACATCATCCAGTGTCAGACCGAGCAACGGTGCAGGCGGCACAAGTGCATCAAGATCGTCCTGGGGAACCGTCACTGAGGCGCCGGAATAAGAAGCGCGGACACTCCAATCCTGCCACCGGCTCGTCAGGTTAATCCCGCTAAGATCGTCTGCCTGGAAGTTGGCGTTGCCAGTTCGAGGTCCGCCATCCACGGTACTGGACCCCCAGAACACTGCCAGCCTGTGGGACAGCCCACCGGTATTGAACGACCAGGCGGTTTCAATCCCTTCCATGGTCTTGATCGGCGCGAGCTGATAAACCTCGGCGGGAGGAGTTACCCAAGGATAGGCATACCCCACATCCACATACTGAGAGTGCATGTAAAACGGCGCCACAATCCGGCCAGCCTTGATGGCCACCGTATCTGTCAGGTCGTAATCCAGATAGCCCCATTGAATCTCGGCGTCAAAATCGTCTTCGCCAGAAGCGAACAGTTGAACCACTGCCTCCGCACGATCATTGATACGCGCATTGAACTGAATCCCCGCCCGGGTCAGGGCATCGTGGCTCCAGTCACCATCTGCACCATCAATATGGCTTGCCTCGCCAGTGGTGGTGTCGGCATTTGCCTGACTCATGCCCGCAGAAATGAAACCATTGATGCGAATGCGTTCGTCCACGGACGATCCAAATTGCTGGCTCTCCAGTTGGCTCAGACGACGCTCGTATTGTTGTAATTGTTGTTCAATATCAGGGTCAGGCGTTTCCGCCTGCACACCGAC
The DNA here is from genome assembly GCF_000475295.1 of Alcanivorax sp. P2S70. NCBI lineage: Bacteria > Pseudomonadati > Pseudomonadota > Gammaproteobacteria > Oceanospirillales > Alcanivoracaceae > Alcanivorax > Alcanivorax sp. P2S70. The sequence continues at coordinate 75,600 of NZ_AXBZ01000076.1, read as the reverse complement.
ACTCACCATTGGCGCCGCCAACGCGGCAAACACGATGCGTTTCATGACTCTCCCATGCCTTGACTAATCCATAGGGATTAAACGTAGCTACGACGAAAGCATGGCATTATCCCCGATTGTCACACAGCTTCAATGGTCCGATGGGGCCGCTTTGCGCACAGGAAACGCTTCGCAGTCGGTGGATACCTCCATATCAAAGCAGATCTGCACCGTTTCACCCTCACCCGGGACCCGCTTGAGATCCATGAACATCAAATGCTTGCCTCCCGGCGCCAAGGTGACCGTCTCTCCCGGCGCCACCGTCAAACGGTGCAGGTGACGCATGGCACGGGTGCCATCCTCCCGGGTCACCGTTTCATGCAACATCACGTGCCCGGCAAAATCACTGGTAATGCCCACCACGGTTCTTGGCTGAGCCCCCGCATTGGTAATGGTCAGGTACCCCGCCATGGACGAGGCAACCGGTGGCGCTGCACGCAACCAGGCATCCTTGACTTCAAGTGTTTCGATTTCGCCAGCATGGCCCTGCCCCGCCAACACCAGCAAACCGCCAAGCAGACCCTTAAAGAAGGCTTTTCGCATCGTTTATCACCTCATCAATCTTGAAATCCGCCGGATACAGCTTGCGCACCCGCGCCTGATCGTCCAGCAGATAGATATAGTCACTATGGGTAAACAGGTAATCCTGTTCTTCCTGCCCCTTGATGAAGACCACCCCGTATTGCTCCGCGACCTGCCGAATCTGCTCCAGGCTACCGGTCAGGCCAATCATGTCAGCCTTGAACCAGGGCAGGTATTGCTTCAGGTGCTCGGCTGTATCTCGCTCCGGATCAAAGGTAATGAAAACAGGCTGGAAGCCTTCTGCCTCAGCGGCCTCATCCAGTTGCCGATAGACCTGCGCCACCCGGGCCAGTACCGCCGGGCAAATATCCGGGCAATGGGTATAACCGAAGAACAGGACCGAGACCTGGCCCTTCAGGTCCGCGTGGGTATAGGGCTGCCCGTCCTGGTCAGTCAGCGTAAACTCACCCCCCAGGCGATTATTTACAGGCAGGTCGCTTTCCGGCTTGTCACACCCGGCCAGCAATACCAGTAACAGCATCGGCAGGATGTACGGCAGTTTTCGCATGATCGCTCCGGTTGATATAATCCGCGCCCATTTTGACGCTATTCGACGGTGAGGCAACCCAAAAGGGTGGCCACCATAGATGGAGGTGCCCCTTGGCACGCAAGCTTTTCATCCAGACCCACGGTTGCCAGATGAACGAGTATGATTCCACCCGCATGGTGGATCTGCTCGAATCCAGCCACGGCCTTGAGCAGACCGACAACCCTGATGAAGCGGATGTTCTGCTACTGAACACCTGCTCGATCCGGGAAAAAGCCCAGGAAAAGGTCTTCCATCAGCTTGGCCGCTGGAAAAAGCTCAAGGAAGCCAGACCCGACATGATTATCGGCGTCGGCGGCTGCGTGGCCAGTCAGGAAGGCGACGCCATCCGTGACCGGGCCCCCTATGTGGACGTGGTCTTCGGCCCCCAGACCCTGCACCGCCTGCCCGGGCTGATCACCCAGGCCGCCAGCACCCGCGAACTGGCCATCGATGTGACCTTTCCGGAGATCGAAAAGTTCGACAACCTGCCCGAGCCCAGTGTCGATGGCCCGACCGCGTTTGTGTCCATCATGGAGGGCTGCTCCAAGTACTGCACCTTCTGTGTGGTGCCGTACACGCGGGGAGAAGAAGTCAGTCGCCCGGTACAGCCGGTACTGGCGGAAATCGAACACCTGGCAGAAATGGGCGTTCGCGAGGTCAACCTGCTGGGGCAGAACGTGAATGCCTACCGCGGCCAGGGCGCCAACGGCGAGGTACTGGATCTGGCCGACCTGATCCTGCTAATCCGTGACATCGATGGCATCGACCGCATTCGCTATACCACCAGCCACCCGGTGGAATTCTCGGATGCCCTGATTCAGGTCTACGCCGAAGTCCCCGAGCTGGTCAGCCACCTGCACCTGCCCGTGCAATCCGGTTCTGACCGCATTCTCGCCATGATGAAGCGCAACCATATGGTGCTGGAATACAAGAGCAAATTGCGCAAGCTCAAGCGGATTCGCCCGGATATCTCGTTTAGCTCCGATTTCATCATTGGCTTCCCCGGTGAAACCGACCGCGACTTCGAAGACACCATGAACCTGATCCACGAGATCGGTTTCGATATGTCCTTCAGCTTTGTCTACAGTGCCCGCCCCGGCACCCCGGCAGCCGACCTGCCAGATGACGTGCCCATGGAGGTCAAGAAACAGCGGCTGGCGATTCTTCAGCAACGCATCAACCAGAATGCCCAGGATATCTCCCGCAAGATGGTGGGCAGCACCCAGCGCATTCTGGTCGACGGCTTCTCCAAGAAGGACCCCGGCCAGCTCAAGGGCCGCACCGAGAACAACCGGGTAGTGAACTTCCGCTGCGACGACACGGACCTGATTGGCAAGTTCGTGGACGTCACCATCGCCGAAGCCTACAGCAACTCCCTGCTCGGTACGGACCCACGCAACCCGGGGTAATAGCCACGTTACAAAGCCACCGCACGGCCGATAAACAACACCGGTCCGGTTGGACGATCCCCCGGCGAACCGCCGGGGGGTTCCAGGGTCAGCTCAAACAGCTGCCCGCTTTTCACCTCTCCCACCTGCGATGCAGGAATCACTACCGGCTGGCCCCGCTCCACCAGCCCCAGCGATCGCGGCCCCCTGGCCGGATCTTGGAGGGTCCAGAACTGGACACTGTGCTGACGGGGATACGCCACCTCCTGCAGAGGAATCAGTTGCAGGTCACCTGACGCGGAGACCGTGACTCGCCAACCCGGCGCAGCAGCCTCTCCCGGCGCCTGCAAGATCACCGTGTAGACCGGTGCTGGCTGACGCAAGGGCCCCAACAGCAAGGCCACCACGACCAGCAGGCTTGCACTCACCGTGCGCCACACAACAGGACTCTGCCACACCCACTGCCAACGGGAGGGTGCCACACCTGCCTGACGGGCAATCCGGCGCCACAACCTTGAAGGCAACGGGGCCGGTTCAAGCAGCTCTGCTGCCCCAAGCCAGTGTTCCTGCCAGTGACCGGCCAGCCGCGACGCTTCCTCATCTTGCGCCAGCCAGGCATCTATCTCCTGGCGGCGTTGCGGGTCATGCAATCCCAGCACATGCTCGGCAATCAGTAGCTGCCGTTCCTGCGGATCATCAGGAATCATAGTCGCAAACACTCCTGTAACCCTTTTAATCCAGATCGAATACGGCTCTTGATGGTCCCCAGCGGCACCGCAAGAGAATCCGCTATCTGCTCATAGGACAGCCCCATGTAGTAAGCCATCAGGATGGGGCGACGACGCTCCAATCGCAGTGTTTTGAGACATTCGATCATCACCTTGCGATCATTGTCTGCCAGCGAGCACTGTTCGGGAGACAATCCCGGATCCGGCCAGCTTTCATCTGGCAGATGACCGACTTCGTAGCGCGATGACCGCCGTTGCTGGTTTAGCAAACGGTAGCGGAGTAATCCGTATAACCAGGCGCGTGCACTGCCCCGCTCATGGCGAAAACGGTGAGCGTTTTCCCAGACCTGTACAAAGGTGTCCTGCAAGGCATCGTCGGCGCAAGCTGACTCACCGGTAAAGCGCCGCGCAAACGCCAGCATGCGCGGCGCCTCATTGAGATAAAGTTGGTGAAAGGCCTGCCGATCGCCACCAGCGCATGCCTGCATCAGGGCATTACCGGCCTCAAGATCTGCGGAGATATCATCCATGAAACGGTTTCCCGAAAGGGTAACGAAGCCCTGATACTCCACCACCCCACGAGAAGACCGTGTCAAGACAGGCTGTGCTTACCGTTACTCCGGGCTGCGCCCAAGATCATCGCTGATCAGTGACACGGATTCCGGAGCGGACTGCATCCAGGTCAGTGACGGCGCCACATCGCCGCCAGCGGAGGACAGAATGTTGTCGAAACGCAGCACCATGCCCTGGGACTTCTCCGCCACATAAAGATGCTCACCGTCGAAGGCAATATCCACAGGGTTGCCCAGCTGGGTGGCACCAACCGCATTATTATCACCGTCATCAATGCGCACCGACACCTCCGTGAGCCCATCGGCACCAGACGCATTGCCAAGCACGTACAACTTGCCATCGGTAGGGTTTGCGCCACTGCCGACATCAGAAAGAATCAGCTGATCGGTTTCTGCCACATGCACGATACCGTGAAGATTTGTGGGGGCGGCAAAGGCCACCCCGCCCTCTGCCGGAATGATGACCCTGTCAGCTCCCGCACTGCCACGGCGAGTGCTGTACTCGTCGAAGACCGCCACCGAACCATCGGTGAGCGCAACATACAGCCGGTCTTCATCGGGGTCATAATCCAGATCCCAGGGAGCCACACTCAAGGAAGTACTGAATAGAGGGGCTACATCGCCACCGGCCTGAGCACCATAGACCCGCACCGCCGGGTCACCATTATCAGTCACCAGCACCCAGCCCTGCTGGTCCGCTACATCAAATCCTTTGGGTGATGACAATCCGGTGTTGGCGCCCTCAATCAGCCGATCGCGGCTGGCAGCAAACATTTCACCATCACGGCCCGTGGCCAGACGGTTGATCACCGCCAAGCCGGTGTCATAGGTGATGTAGGCGTCGCCCATTTGATTGAACCCCAGGCTTTCGCGATCCAGTCCCGTGGTAAAGCCACGCTGCATGGCGCCCAGATCGACGTCCAGCACCACGACATCCGGGTCCGAGGGTGACGCTGGCGCATTACTGGTCACCGCAACGCCTGTGAAGCCCGTGCCGCTTTCATCAATGTCAGAAAGGTCTGCCAGCACCGGCTGGTTGACCACCAGCACCAGAGACTCCGGTTTGGTGCTGTCGACGACATTATCCGGCGCCACATCACCCGAATTACCGGAGACCACATTGTTGTAGACCAGCACCGCATCATTGGATTTTTCCGCGATGTACGCCTTGTCGCCATCCAGCACCAGGTCCACCGGGTTACCCATCATCGTGGCCGGGCCAAACAGGGACCGGGAGGGGGTTACCGTGCCATTAGCCGTGGAAGCATTACCAATCACATACAAGCGCCCGTCATCAGCGACTGCAGCGTCACCCACATCCGTAATCACCAACGTGTCGGTGTCCGCCTGGTAGGCAATACCGTGGATATTAGAGACCGTACCGGCCGTATCCGGGGTCAGGGTACGTGACGGGGTCGCCATGAACCCGCCAGCCACATAATCGTCCACGACCACCACCGTGCCATTGGTCATGGCCAGAAACAGCCGATCAGATGGCTCGTCGTATACCAGATCCCAGGCGTTGCCCGCCAAGGGAGTACTGGCCAGCGGAACCGCGTTTTCACCGGCGGCAGTACCAAAGACTTCTATACTGTTGCCACCCAGATTGGCCGCCATGACCAACCCTGCTTCATGGGCAATCGCAATCCCCTTGAGTGTCATAGACCCCGCGGCAGGCAGGGAGCGATCCAGAGTCGAGACCGCAGAGGCATTCTCACTGCGCTCCACCACCTTGTGCAGCGCTTGCAGACGGCTCGGGGCGCCACCACTGTCGTTGGCGGCATAGAGGTTCCCCAACAGGTCCAGCGCAATGCCTTCATTGGCATCGGCGTTAAATGTCTGGATCACATTCAGGCGGCCATCCAGCAGATCCACCTGTCCGGCATTGCTGCTGCCGTTATGCATCATCAGCAGTTGATTGCCCGGCTGCTCGCCCGGGAGGGTAATCCGTCCCCGGTCGTTATCGTCACTCCCACAGGCTGCCAGCGCTACCGCCATGGCCAGCGGTGAAAGCCACAAAAAACCTTTGCCGTTCGCATTCATGCGTTGTCTCCTTGATGGATATCAATTCCGGCCCACAGCCGGTTGGTGAGGACGCGAGGTCCTGCTGCTGATACCCGCAGACAACGCCAACGGATGTAACATTGAGTAAGGCTTTGATGGCTTACGGTAAAGCCCTGCGTCTTGGAGCCTCCTGCCGGTTGTTCGAGATTCCCCCCGGCGGGCTTGCTGACGGTCAATACACGCGCTAGCCTGCACCGCGAATTTCGCTTCCCCGCAGCCTGGCTTCGGGGTATTCTGGAAGCCACCGCAACAGCCCGAAGGGCCACCTTTTCCATCTTGGACACACCACTCGCTTCACAGCACATCAGCCTCGAACCGAACGATTCCCGTCGCCTGGCCAGTCTCTGCGGCCATTTGGACGAGCACATCAAGCAGATTGCCAACCGCCTGCACGTGGATATTCATAACCGCGGCAACCAGTTTCATCTGGCCGGCGAGCCGGATCTGGTGGAAGCAGCCCGGGCCATCCTCAACGAGCTGTACGACCAGACCCGTGACGGCACCGAGCTGACCCCGGAAATGGTGCATTTGCACCTGCAGCAATCCAACGTGGCTGACAAGGCCGACAACACCGTCGCCTTTCCCACCGACGAGGTGGTAATTCGTACCCGTCGGGTGCGTATCAAACCCCGCGGCGAACACCAGCGCGAATACGTCAAGAAGGTTCGCCAGCACGACATCAACTTCGGCATTGGCCCGGCCGGCACCGGCAAGACCTGGCTGGCCGTAGCCTGTGCCGTCGACGCCCTGGAAAGAGCCGAAGTCCAGCGTATTCTGCTGGTGCGCCCGGCGGTGGAAGCGGGCGAAAAGCTGGGTTTCCTGCCCGGCGACCTGGCCGAAAAAATCGATCCCTACCTGCGTCCCCTTTACGACGCCCTTTATGAAATGCTGGGCTTCGAAAAAGTGGCCAAGCTGATGGAGCGCATGGTGATCGAGGTCGCTCCGCTGGCCTACATGCGCGGCCGCACCCTGAACAACAGCTTTGTGATTCTGGACGAAGCCCAGAACACCACCCCGGAACAGATGAAGATGTTTCTCACCCGCATTGGTTTCGGCACCCGTGCCGTGATCACCGGTGACGTTACCCAGATTGACCTGCCCCGCCATCAACGCTCCGGGCTGATCAATACCCTGGAAGTCCTGGAAGAGGTGAAAGGTATCGGCATCACCCGATTCGACAGCAAGGATGTGGTTCGCCATCCGCTGGTTCAACGCATTGTAGAGGCCTACGACCGTCATGAACGGGATACCGACCCCGACCGTTGAGATCCAGTGGGCCACCGACGCTCCGGATGCCCCCGACGAAAACCACCTGTGCGAATGGGTGCGCAATGCCAGCCGCGCCGCAGGCGGTGTGGTTGGCGATATTACCTTGCGGATTGTCGATGAGAGTGAAATTCGCGAGCTGAATCGCGACTACCGCGACAAGGACAAGCCCACCAATGTGCTCTCCTTCCCGTTTGAAATGCCGGAAGGATTACCACAGGATGCCATTGACCCTCTGCTTGGCGACATCATCATTTGTGATGCCGTGGTTCGCCGTGAGGCCGACGAGCAGGGCAAAACCCTGGATGCCCACTGGGCTCACATGGTCACCCATGGTGTTCTGCACCTGCTGGGCTATGACCACATTGATGACGATGATGCTGTCGTCATGGAAAACCTGGAAGTTCAAGCGCTTGGCGAACTGGGCTATTCCGATCCCTACGCCGGGCCCGACCATAACACGGAGCAAACCCCCTGATGTCAGACGATTACTCGGATAACGGTACCGGCCGAAGTTGGCTGGAGCGTGTCGGCCAGTTTTTCTCTTCCACTCCAGGAGACCGGAGCGAATTACTGGATCTGATGCGCTCCATGCGCGACAGCGACGTTATCGACGGGGACACCCTCGGCATCATAGAAGGGGCTATTTGTGTGGCCGACATGCAGGTGCGGGAAATCATGATCCCCCGCTCCCAGATGGTCAGTATCAAGGCCAGCTCCGACCCTCGGGATTTTTTGCCAACGATCATCGACTGCGCCCATTCCCGCTTCCCGGTACTGGGCGATGATCCGGACGAAGTGATTGGCATTCTGCTGGCCAAGGATTTGTTACCGTTGATCCTGGAACCGGCCCGTATGGACCGTTTTGCCATCAAGGATCACATCCGCTCGGCTATGGTAGTACCCGAGTCCAAGCGACTGGATTCCCTGCTGCGGGAATTCCGTATCAGCCGCAATCACATGGCCATCGTCGTCAATGAGTACGGTGGCGTGGCCGGGCTGGTCACCATCGAGGATGTATTGGAACAAATCGTCGGCGAAATCGAAGACGAGCACGATATCGAAGAAGACGATTATCTGATCAAGGATCTGGATAACGAGGAATATACCGTCAAGGCGCTGACGCCCATCGACGACTTCAACGAACACTTCAACTGCGAGTTCAGCGATGAAGAGTTCGACACCATCGGGGGACTGGTGATGCAGAAGTTCGGGCGCCTGCCGGGGCGGGATGAAAGTGTCGAGCTGAACGGCTATCAGTTCACCGTACTCAGCGCCGACGGCAGAACAATAAGATTATTGCGGGTCACTCCGCCGGGGGAACAACAGGATGACAACATCGCCAGCGAGGCCGAAAGCTGACACCACCCTCTGGCAGCGTTTGCCCTGGGTCATCCTGACACTGGCGCTCTGTCTGCTGGCGGGCGCCCTGTTCAATAGCGGGCAAGGCAAACAGCCCGCGCTGGAGTGGTACGCGCAAAGCGGACTGCAACAGCTGGAGTGGGACAACTATCTTTCCTGGCTACGCTTCAACGGCCAGGGCGAGCAAGCCCGCCGACTGGAACAACAGCTCAGCCAGAGTGACCGCCACGCCTACGCGGCTGCCCTTTTTGCTCACGATTTTGTTGCCGATAGTGATGCCCGCGCCCGGGATTTCTGGACTGTCTCGCAAAGAGAGCAGTGGAAAACCTTGCGATCGCAAGTCCCCGCACAACTGGCCAGCAGCCCCCTGTATCGCTGGGGGCTGACCGATCAGGCCCCGCGACCGGCCCACTTTTTCACCGCTCCGCTCACCGGCGCCCCGCTCTGGTTGACGCTGCTGGCACTGGCACTACTGGTGCCTCTGGCCGCCCCGCTGGAACAGCGCATCGGTCATGGCAAAACCTTGCTGGTCTGGATTGCCGGCTGCCTGCTTGCCGGTGGCGGCTATCTGCTACTGGCACAACCTGGCCAACTGCCGTTGCATGGTGCTGCTCCCGCCCTGCTGGGGTTATTCGGCGCAGCCATCGCCAGCCAGAAAGCCGCCTTGTCGCTCACGTTGCCCGGTGACAACGGCAAACAATTGACACTGCCCGCCGTCACATTGTGGGCCCTCCCGGCCGCCCTGCTAGGCGCTCTTTCCCTGCAAGCCGACCCTCTGCTTCCTACCCTGTGCGCGGGTATTCTCGCGCTGGCTGGCGGTGCACTGCTGGTTCAGATACTGCTGCCTCGCGAATCCTTTGGGGCCTCCAGCACCGAGGTGACGCCGGTGCTCACCCCGACACAACAACAGGAATTAACCCGGGGGTGGGAAGCCCTCGCCCGGCTTGACGGCGAGGCAGCCGCCAACGCGTTCGGAAACATTCTGGAGAGCGAGCCGCAGCAGTTTGATGCGCTCACCGGGCAATTCACCGCACTGCAACTGGCTCAAGAGGAACTTGCCTGGCAGCACCTGGCCAACACCCTGTTCAGCCACCCCGCTGATGCCCCCGGACAGGCAACCCAGGTCAGCCAATGCTGGAAACAGTTCCGCCAACGCAGTCACACACCCATCGAGACCCAGGCAGGCTGGCAGCTGGTCAAAACCCTGACCCGGGCCGCAGAGTTCCAGCAGGCAGAAGCGCTGGTGGAGCAACTGGATGATCATGAGTCCCGCAAGAGCGCAGTCAGAACCCTGCGCCAGGCGCTGGAAAAGGAAGGACTCTCCCACCGTGCCAAGGCGCTGACCCGCTGACGATAAAGGAATACCCATGTTGAAAAGAATCACAGCCTTCGGCCTGCTGGTAGCAGGTATCAGCGGGTGTAACAGCGCCGACATTCCCCGCAATAATCTACCTGACCGCTACTATCAACCTGCTCCCACCCTCAGTGAGACAACCACGCCCCTCCCGGTCATCAGCATTCGTTATCCCGCAGGGATCGAACCGCAACACCGCGACGCTATCGCCACCCTGTATGCCGACCATACGCCCTACATGGCCAGGATGGCGGATCAGAAAGAACAAAAAATGGTGGCCAAATTCAAACGCCAACTGGACGTCAACCCCAAGGCCTTACAACAGAGTCTGGAAAAAACCAGTTTTTATGCGCTGTACCTGTATCAGGCAATGCAGGACCAGCTTGGCGACAATGCGCACATCGTTCTGGAGCCCACGGTACTGACGCTAGATAGCAACGGCAAACTCAGCCAGGAACGTCCCTACCCCGGGCTGCCCGCAGACATCTGCATGAACTTCCTCAGTTACGTGGATCCGTATTTTCATCCCGGCACCTGGTCCGGTTTACCCGCCACCTACGGCAAGGGCATCGCCCCCATCGTTAGCCTGCGCATGGACCAGGCCACTTTGGCTGACAGTAATGGCCTCTATGCGGCCACTACACGGCTGATGAATGGCACCCAGTCCGTTCAGGCAGACACTCTCGATTGCGACGGTGTGAGTGCCGATGTGTTCTCCTTGCTCAACCGAAGCCAGCACTGGTCGCAAGACAGCAAAACCCATTACAGCACCGTGGTACCACAGCAATATCCCTACTTCATTCTCAAGATGGATAACTTCGACGAGCGCTTCCCCGCTGCGGATTATCTGAAAGTCTTCGCACTGGACAGTCAGCGTTTGCTCTCTGAGCTACCGTCTTCAGGCAGCCTCATTGGTGCAGCACGGTATGGCCAGTTTATCGCAGGCTTCGATCCACCCCTGGCGCAACGCTGGCAACAGCACTCACTCGCTCCGGGTGATGATCAGGCCCTCGCCGATATCGAATCATTCCGCCTGGCACTGGCCGACTTTGCCGTGGCCAAAAGCCAGGTCCACTTTGATCTGTATCTGGCCACCGATGACTTTCCCGTCAATCAGGCCAAGATTATGGAAGAGGCAAAAATCCTGCGTAACGCCAATCTGCTGACCGGCCTGAAAATCGCAAAAACCGCCTTTATTACCGACCCGCTGAAACTGCTCAACGCGGCCAACGTGAGTGCAGACGAACTGGCCTCCAGCAAAGCCAACCTATACCTGCTCAGTGGTTACAAGGAAACCGCCGTGGCGGCAGCCGGAGTCTCCATACCGGTATCGGCCACCCTGAACGGCAAACCCACCAGCGTCTCGGCAACCTCCATGGAAAGCCTGATTTCACAGCTACAACAACGTTATCGGGACAACCACCCGACAACACAGTGAATCATAGGGGCCCACATCGCTACGCCCCCCAGGCCGCTCTGTACTCCGCCACCTGCTGCCGCAACCGGGCGTCGCGGCAGTGGCTTTCCACGAAGCGCAGGTACTGCTCCGCCTTGCCAGCGAGCCCGAACTTTTCGGCCAGCGTCCGGGCCAATAGTAAGTAGGCATTCCCCAACTCGGAAAACTCCGGGTGGCGCTCGTGCATTTCCTTGAGCAGGTTGACCACCAGTTTGGGATCAAGGTCATACAGCCCCCGCGCCAACACCCATCGCAAGCCAGGATCGCCCGGCAACCACTGCGGCTGACGTTGCTGCTGTTCGGCGATCAGTTGCCGGGCAGCGGACCAGTTCTCCGCGCTCACCAGCGCATCCAGATAGGGCTCGGCATTGGCCCGACGCTCATCCTCACGCCCCAGCACCTGCAACAACCGATCCAGACGCTGCCAGTCGGCCACGGTGGCCTTTTTGGTTTTCACGATCTTGGCAGTGCTGAGCAATACCTTGTCGTAACGCCCCGCGCATAGCTGTACGTTTTGGCGTCGAGCGGCCAGTGGGGTGGTCACTCTCGCGCTCCCGGTATTGATGCCCCACAACCGCCCATGGCGGCCCAGCATTTCGCCGCACAGGGCCGCCAACGATAACCACCAGACAGCCGCGAGCACACCGCCCAGGCTCTGTACAAGCGGGCTTGGCATAACGTCTACCGCCACCAGTAACACAGCCGCCACCAGCAGCCCGCCGACAGAGGCCAGCCCCGCTGCCACGGCGTAGTCACGGGGCACACTCACCAGATAGGTGGGCGCCGCCGCATAAGAGCCTGGCTCAGCCCCCTGCACCTGGATCGCCAACCACAAGGCTGGCACCAGCAACAACAACAGAGCCCCAACCACCAACCCCACCGGGACAGAGAAAAACAGCATCAGTGCCCCGGCCAACAGCAGGACCAACAACGCCGGGGCCGCTTGCAACAAGGCCCCTTTCCAACCCAGCCCTGAGGACAACGCGTCCCAGCCAGGGACAGCCACCACCGCCCGCCCACGGCGCGGATGGGTCCGGGCAGCCATGATCGCCTGCCCGAACCCGAATGCCGGCACGCCGCCCAGCAAGGTCAAGGCGAGCAGCTCAGGCACCGGCGGAATCAAGGCGGCCACCAGCCCCCAGACCAGCAACACAGGCAACAGCACTGGAGTGAAGGGCAACCGCAGGCAACGCTCCAGTTGTTGCCAGAGCGGGCCACCGCCCGACTGCCCGGTGGCCTCCACATCCTGGTTACACAGAAGGCAGCGGGCTTCTACCAGATTGTCTTCCCGGCCATCCACACACTGCTGACATAGAAACAGACCATCATGACGACAAAACCAGAGCGCCTCCGTGGCCGGATGGTACTTGCATGGCTGATTCACTATGATGCCCCCAAAGCCGCCACAGCCCTTTCAGGCCTGGGCCAGTTGAAAGTTCAACTGCCCCCCGGCGGTTGAACGTTATTATGTCCGCTACTTTATTCAATCCATTGCACAGACTCTACCGTTGGCCGCCAGGCGGCTATAAAACAAGGATACCCATGCGTGACCGTCTGCTGGCCCTGATTGCCGGCCTGCTATTTCCGCTTGCCTTTGCGCCCTACGACCTCTGGCCGCTGCTGCTGGTCAGCATCGGGGCCAGCTTCTGGAGCCTGCGTCACGCCCCCAGCGCCCGTGAAGCCATGCTGCGTGGATGGCTCTACGGACTGGGCCTGTTCGGTTTCGGAGTAAGCTGGGTGCATGTCTCCATGCACGACTACGGCTACATGCCCCTGTGGATGGCAATCCCCTTTACCGCTGTCTTCGCCGCCTTCCTGGCACTCTTCAATAGTCTGGCCTTCTACGCCAGCTGGCGTCTGGGACGCTCCGCACTGGCGTTTGCTGGCTGCTGGCTGCTGATCGACTGGTTCCGTGGCTGGTTCCTGACCGGCTTTCCCTGGCTCTATGCCGGCTATGCCCTGATCGACACTCCCTTTTCCCCACTGGCGCCTTTGGGCGGGGTCTGGTTACTGACGCTAAGCGCGGTCCTGCTGAGTGCCGCCACAGCGGAATGCGCACAGGCCGGGCGACCACGATGGACGGCGACCGCTTCCATCCTGGTTATTCTGGTGCTGACAACCGTTTCCCATGCGCTGTCGTTTACCCGGCCCGCCGGTCCCAACCAAAAAGTGGCACTGGTACAAGGCAATATCCCGCAGGATCTGAAATGGCAGCTCTCCATGCGCGAGCGCACCCGCGAGATCTACCAGGATCTCACTGCTGGCATCCCGGCGGGACATCTGGTGATCTGGCCGGAATCTGCACTCACCGAGTTCTACCAAACCCTTACTGACTTCGTGGAACAGGAAGGACAGCTGCTGGCCGACCGAAACAGTGGTTTTATCACCGGGATTCCCTGGCGCACGCTGGGGGATACCGGAGTGACCTACCACAACAGCATTGCCTCCATCCCGCTCACAGATGACGCGGGTCAGGAACGGGTCTACCACAAACAAAAACTGGTGCCCTTTGGCGAATATGTCCCTATGCAGTCGCTGATTCGTGGCCTGATCCCGTTCTTCGATTTACCCATGTCGGGCTTTACCGCAGGCAGCCCGGAGCAGCCCAATCTAAGCGCCTTGGGCCACACCATCGCCCCGTTTATCTGCTATGAAATTCTCTACCCTGAACTGGTGGCGCAGCGCAGTCATGGCGCCGATGCGCTGATCACCATCAGCAACGACGCCTGGTTCGGCACCTCTGCCGGCCCCCTCCAGCATTTTCAGATGGCTCGCATGCGCGCACTGGAGACCGGCCGCTGGCTGTTACGCGGCACCAACAACGGAGTCACCGCGGTGATTGACCATCACGGCAAGGTCGTGGATGAGCTGCCCCAGTTCACCCGCGATGTGCTCTACAGCCACTACCAACCGCGAACGGGAGTAACCCCGTTCATGGCCACCGGTGTATGGCCATGGCTGTTGGTATCCGGGCTGCTGATCCTGGCTGGCTGGGCACTGAGAATGAAAAGCCCCACCTGATATCTCTTTATGGAATAAGCTTATAACCATATTTGACATCCGGCCCGCAGTCGCCTGAAAATAGGGCATCCGATCTTGTCCCGACGACCTACGGAGATCCCATGTCCCGGCCCGATGTCACAGCCTTTTTCGATCAGGACACCCATACCGTCAGCTATGTGGTGGCCGACCCTGAAACCCGCCACTGCGCCATTGTGGATTCGGTGCTGGATTACGCTGCCAACGCCGGCCGCACCTCCTGTAGCGGCGCCCAGCACATTGTCGATTTTGTACGTGAGCAATCCTTGACCGTGGAATGGCTGCTGGAAACCCATGTCCATGCCGACCATCTCTCCGCTGCACCCTGGCTACAGCAGCAATTGGGCGGCAAGCTGGCCATTGGGGAACACATCCGCACGGTGCAGGACACCTTCGGCAAGACCTTTAACGCCGGCAGTGACTTCGCCCGGGACGGCAGTCAGTTCGATCACCTGTTCCAGGATGGGGAGACCTATCGGGTCGGCAATCTCCAGGCCAGGGCCCTGCACACGCCCGGCCACACCCCCGCCTGCATGAGCCATGTCATCGGCGATGCGGTGTTCGTGGGCGACACCCTGTTCATGCCCGATTACGGTACCGCCCGTTGTGACTTCCCTGGCGGTGATGCCCGTACCCTGTATCGCTCTATCCAGACGCTAATGGCCCTGCCCGACGCCACCCGCATGTTTCTGTGCCACGACTACCTGCCCGACGACCGCGACCATTTCATTTGGGAGACCACCGTGGGCGAACAGCGCCTGCACAACATTCATGTCCACGACGGCATCAGCGAGACCGAGTTCGTGACCATGCGTGAAACCCGCGATGCCACCCTGGACATGCCGCGACTGATTCTGCCCTCGGTACAGGTCAACATGCGGGCAGGCCATCTACCGCCGGCAGAAGACAACGGCGTGCAGTACCTCAAAATTCCATTGAACCTGTTTGCCGCCCAAGGATGAGATCGGCGCCACAACTGCGTAAGCTGATCGCCTCCGACAACCAACGGCAACGCTATCAAGGGAAACCTATGACCGATTTCAAGAAGCTGACCGACACCCTTTTTGTCTCCGCCCAGCTGCGCCCGGAAGACATGCAAGCCGTCGCCGATGCCGGCTTCCGCACGGTGCTCAACAATCGCCCGGACGGGGAAGGTGAAGACCAGCCCAGCAGCGCCGAAATGGCCGCCGCCGCGGAAGCGGCAGGGTTGGAGTACGCCCACCAGCCGGTGGTCGGCAGCAACATCGCCGAAACAGACATTGATGGCTTCGACGCCATCGTCTCACTGGCCGACACGCCGGTACTGGCGTTCTGCCGCACAGGCACCCGCTGCACCACCCTGTGGGCACTGAGTCAGGCCGCTGAGCAGGATAACCAGAGCATCCTCACCACCGCGGGCCAGGCCGGCTATGACCTGAGCAAACTGGCCGACCGCCTCGACCAGCGCCGGGGCCAGTAATCCATGCCGCGAGCCCTCCGACTGCTGCGCTGGCTACCGGCCAGCGACTGGCTGGCTCGCTACAGCAAGGACGATGCGACGGGGGATGCCATTGCCGCCCTGATCGTCACCCTGCTGCTGGTGCCCCAGGGCCTGGCGTATGCCCTGCTGGCTGGCATGCCCCCGGAAACCGGGTTGTATGCCAGCATGCTGCCTCTGATCGTCTACGGACTGTTTGGCACCAGCCGGGCACTCTCGGTAGGCCCCGCCGCCCTCACCTCCCTGATTACCGCCTCTGCCGCAGGGGCCATCGCCGCAGGCGACCCGGAACGCTTCCTACACGCTGCCATCGGCATGGCCTTGCTCTCCGGCCTGATCCTGGTCGTCATGGCGGCCCTGCGCATGGGCTGGCTGACCAACCTGCTTAGCCACCCGGTCATTCTCGGCTTTGTCAGCGGCTGCGCCATCGTGATTGCCGCCAGCCAGCTCCGTCATCTGCTCGGCATTGATGCCCATGGCGAGAACCTGATCCAGCTGGGGTTCAACCTGTTCTCCCACCTTAACAAGACCCACTGGCTCACGGTCGCCATCGCGACGCTTGCCATCATCTGCCTGGTGCTCCCCAAAAAACTGGCCGGGGCTCTCAAACGCGCCTCTCTGCCCCACTGGCTCGCCGCTTTTCTGAGCAAGTCCGGACCGGTTCTCGCAATGCTGGTGACGACGGTGCTTTGCCTGTTGCTACAGCTGGACCAGCAGGGGCTTGCCGTGGTCGGCACCATCCCCGGTGGACTGCCACAACCGGCACTGCCCCGGCTCAGCCAGGACGAATGGCAGCAGGTGCTGATGCCCGCCCTGCTGCTGGCGCTGATCGGTTTTGTGGAATCCATCTCCCTGGCCCAGGCCCTGGCCGCCAAACGCCGCGAACGCATCAATGCCAACCGGGAGCTGCTGGGCCTGGGGCTGGCCAATATGGCCAGTGGCGTATCTGGCAGCTTTGCGGTGACGGGCAGCTTTTCACGCACCACCGTCAGCTTTGACGCAGGTGCCCGCACCCCGATGACCGGCCTGCTGGCCGGGCTTGCCATGGGCGGCGTTGCCCTGTGGTTTACCGGCGGGTTTACCCACGTTCCACAAGCCACCCTCGCCGCCATCATCGTCATGAGCGTCATTTCGCTAATTGAATGGCGGGAGCTGAAACACCTGTGGGAATTCAGCCGCCCGGACTGCCTGGCCATGGCGGCCACCCTGGCCGGGGTGCTGTTGATCAATGTCCAAACCGGTTTGCTGATCGGCGTGGTGCTGTCACTGGGCCTGTTTCTGTGGCGTACCAGCCAGCCCCACGTGGCAGAAGTCGGGCTGGTCCCCGGCACCCATCACTTTCGCAATATTGATCGCCACGACGTGGAGCGTCAGGCACACCTTCTCTCCATTCGCGTGGATGAATCTCTCTGGTTTGGTAACGCCCGCTCGCTGGAAGACCTGCTCTACGATCGCACCATGGCCAGGCCAGAGGTGCGCCATCTGGTGCTGATGTGCTCCGCAATCAATCATCTGGATGCCAGCGCCGTGGTAAGCCTGCAAAGCCTGAATGCCCGGCTGGACGCCGCCGGGGTGCAGCTGCATCTCTCGGAAGTCAAAGGCCCGGTCATGGACCTGCTGAAAAAAACCGGGCTGGAAAGCGAGCTGAGCGGCCAGATATTCCTGAGCCACTACCTGGCCGTAGAGGCTCTGGGCTAGCGAATCTTCACCGCCACGCCCCACTCCGGACCTGAAACCCTGTTGGCCAATTGCGCTCTTCAGAGATACCGCAAGTGGTACCACACCAACGCCAACCATTCGTACCAGATTTCCGGCACCATGGAGAGAGCCCCGGCAGACGGTCGCCAGGCCTGCTTTGGCAAGCGCTTTTGCCAGGCGGCCTGGGCCAACACCCCCTGACTCTGGAAACACAGCAGGGCACGGGGAAGGTGGGTACGGTCGCTCACCAGGATAATTTCATCCACCCCCCTGGCCGCCAGCAACTCGGCACTGTTGACCGCGTTTTGCCAGGTATTGCGACTTTGACCTTCCTCAATCACCTCGAGGGCAGGCCAGCGCCGGCGTACCTGTTCCGCCATCAACGCGGCTTCCGTGGGCTCCCCATCCGCCTGCGGAGCCTGGTTAATGCCACCGCTCACCAACAATGGCAGCCCATGCTCGTTGGCCAGACTCGCCGCCAGCTGCAATCGACGCAGGCCCCGTGTGGTGAGGGAGAACTGGCCGTTCTGGCGTCGGCGCCCCGCCCCCACCACCACCACGGCTTGAGGAGAAATGCCAGTGTTGCGACGCGGCAGCGGTGGCAACAGCCCCCTCACCACCGCAGGCAGGGTCGCGCCCACCAGCACCATCAACGCCAGCCAGGTCAGCCCCATGCCAGCCATCCACGTCCGGGGCCTGAGAGGAATGCCAAATGACACTCAGACCATTGAGAAATCCACGCCAAGCTCATGTATCCTATGTCTCCTTTGCCGGCAACCTCTGGATAGTGTGGCCCTGTTGGCCAGCCAAAGGTTCCGACCCCGTACACCCGTTGTTTTTTTGATCAGTAAAGAGACCCGATGGACGCACAGTATCGCCCCGATCAGATCGAAGCCCAAGCCCAGCAGTACTGGGAGGATAACCAAAGCTTCAAGGTCACCGAAGAGGCCGGCAAGGAAAAGTTCTATTGCCTGAGCATGTTCCCCTACCCTTCCGGTCGTCTGCACATGGGCCATGTGCGCAACTACAGCATCGGCGATGTGATCAGTCGCTACCAGCGCATGCAGGGCAAAAACGTGCTGCAACCCATGGGTTGGGATGCCTTCGGCCTGCCTGCCGAAAATGCGGCCATCAAGAACAAGGTGGCCCCGGCCAAGTGGACCTTCGAAAACATCGATTACATGAAGGGCCAGCTAAAGCGTCTGGGTTTCGGTTACGACTGGGACCGCGAACTGGCCACCTGCACGCCAGAATATTATCGCTGGGAACAATGGTTCTTCACCAAGCTGTACGAAAAAGGTCTTGTGTACCGCAAGCAGTCCACCGTGAACTGGTGCCCCCACGACATGACGGTGCTGGCCAACGAACAGGTGATCGAAGGTTGCTGCTGGCGCTGTGACACCCCGGTGGAGCAGAAGAACATCCCTCAGTGGTTCATCAAGATCACCGATTACGCAGACGAACTGCTCAACGATCTGGACCAGCTGGATGGCTGGCCCGAGCAGGTCAAGACCATGCAGCGCAACTGGATCGGTCGCTCGGAAGGGGTCGAACTTGAATTCGCCATCGACGGTGAAGACCCGCTGCGCGTCTACACCACCCGTCCGGACACCCTGATGGGAGTGAGCTACGTAGCCGTGGCCGCCGGTCACCCACTGGCGCAGAAAGCTGCCGCCAGCCGTGCTGACGTAGCCGCCTTTGTGGAAGAGTGCCAGCACACCAAGGTGGCCGAAGCCGACATGGCCACCATGGAAAAGAAAGGCATCGCCACCGGCCTCACCGCAACTCATCCGATTAGCGGAGAGCCCGTGCCGGTATGGATCGCCAACTTTGTCCTGATGGGCTACGGCACCGGCGCGGTGATGGCTGTGCCAGCTCATGACCAGCGCGACTTTGAATTTGCACAGAAGTATGACCTGCCCATCACCCAAGTGATTGAGCCTGCCAATGGTGAAGCCATCGACCTGGCTGAAGCCGCCTTTACCGAAAAAGGCCAGCTGGTGAACTCCGGTGAATTCTCCGGCAAGACCTCCGCCGAAGCCTTCGACGCCATCGCGGCCTGGCTGAGCGAGCGCAACCTGGGCGAGAAGAAAGTGAACTACCGCCTGCGCGACTGGGGCGTCTCCCGTCAGCGTTACTGGGGCGCTCCCATCCCCATGGTAGAAACCGAAGACGGTGAACTGCACCCCACCCCCGCCGACCAGCTGCCGGTGGTACTGCCCACCGATGTGGAAATGGATGGGGTGAACAGCCCGATCAAGGCCGACCCGGAATGGGCCAAGACGACATTCAATGGCCAGCCAGCCCTGCGCGAAACCGACACCTTCGATACCTTCATGGAATCCAGCTGGTACTACGCCCGCTACTGCTCACCGCAGAGCGATCAGGCCATGCTGGACCCCGCCGCCGCCAACTATTGGCTGCCGGTAGACCAGTACATTGGCGGTATCGAACACGCGATCCTGCACCTGCTGTATTCGCGCTTCTTCCACAAGCTGCTGCGTGATACCGGCCTGGTGGACTCCGACGAGCCGTTCAAGCAACTGCTGTGTCAGGGCATGGTGCTGAAAGACGGCGCCAAGATGTCCAAGTCCAAAGGTAACACCGTGGACCCGCAGGAGATGATCGAACAGTACGGTGCTGACACCGTACGTCTGTTCATCATGTTTGCCGCACCGCCGGAGCAATCACTGGAATGGAATGATTCCGGCGTCGAGGGCGCGTCCCGTTTCATCAAGCGCCTTTGGCGACAAGTGGCCGACCACGTGGAAGCCGGTCTGCCCGCTGCGCTGGATCTTGGCGCCCTGGACGACAACGCCAAGGCGCTGCGTCGCAAGACCCACGAAACCATCCAGAAGGTCAGCGATGACTTCGGTCGCCGCCACACCTTCAACACTGCCATCGCCGCCGTCATGGAACTGATCAATGAAGTCAGCCGTTTCGACGGTCTTGGCGAGTCAGACCGCGCGGTGAAACACGAGGCACTGGAAGCGGCCGTGCTGCTGCTTGCCCCCATTATACCCCACGCAGCCCACGCCCTGTGGCAGGCCCTTGGGCATGATGAGACCGTACTCACCGCCGGCTGGCCCACCGTGGACGAAAGCGCCCTGGTGAAAGACAGCATCGAGCTGGTAGTACAGGTGAACGGCAAAGTGCGCGCCAAACTGAATGTGCCGGCCACTGCCGATAAGGAAGCCGTCGAAGCCCTGGCGAAAGATGAGCCCAACGTGCAGAAATTCACTGAAGGCAAAACCATTCGCAAGGTTATCGTCGTCCCCGGCAAACTGGTTAACATCGTCGCCAACTGAATCGCAGGGCGGATATCGGTGTTTGCCGCGCTCCGCCCCTGTGTCGCTGGTCTGTGTGAATGGAGAGCTCCATGAAGGCGTCTGCCGGTATCACCGCCCTGATTCTTTCCCTGCTGCTGACAGCCTGTGGCTGGCAGCTGCGCGGTACCACCAGTAAACCCAATCTGGAAACCCTTGCGGTGTCGGGTGCCAGCACCGAGTTACGCTATACGCTGGAAGACGAGCTGGAAAACCAGGACGTCCTGGTGCACGGCGAATCTCCCTACCTTCTGGTCATTGATGATGAGGACTGGATGCGGCGCACCTCTGCCGTGGATGCGCAGGGTCGACAGGCCGAAATCGAACTGCGCTACACCCTCTATTGGCATATTGAGGACCGCAAGACCGGCGCCCTGCTGACGACCCCCAAACGAGTCATGGCGCTGCGCACGCTGCCCTGGTATCCGGAGAACGCCACTGCATCCTCCGACGAAGAAAGCATGGTGCGCGACGATCTCTACGAAGACATGAGCTATCGCCTGATCAACCAGATTGCTACCGCATCCCAGCGCTGGGAGCCCTACTGATATGCGCCTGCGTCCGGAGCAACTTGGCAAGCATCTGTCCTCCGGGCTGATGCCGGTCTATCTGGTCGCCGGCGACGAACCCCTGCAGCAACAGGAGCTGCTGGACGACCTGCGCCGTGCCGCACGCGATCAGGGTTATGACGAGCGCCATCGCTTTTCCGCCGACACTGGCATCGACTGGAATGCAGTGCTCAATGAAGCACAGAGCATGAGCTTGTTCGGCGGGCGCCGAATTCTCGAGCTGGTGCTTGGAGAAAAGCGGCCCGACAAAAACGGCAGCCAGATCCTGCGCGATCTGTTCGCCAACCCGTCTCCTGACACTCTGATACTGATTCGCTGCTCCAAACTGGATCGTCGCAAAGACATGAAAAGCGCCTGGGTCACGGCCCTGGACGAGATTGGCGCCATCATTGAAGTGTGGCCGGTGGAAGGCAATCAACTGCGTAACTGGTTACAGGACCGGCTCGCCAGCCGCGGGCTGCACGCTGGCGATGACGCCCTCGCCCTGCTGATCGAACGGAGCGAAGGCAACCTGCTGGCCGCCGCCCAGGAAGTGGACAAACTTGCCCTGCTGGTCGACAACGGCCAGGTATCCCCTGAGCATGTTCAACAGGCGGTCGGCGATTCCAGCCGTTACTCCCCCTTTGACCTCACCGAAGCCACCGCCCAGGGCGATGCCCACCGGGTACTGCATATCATCCAGACCCTGCGAGCAGAAGGCGTCGAACCACCGGTATTACTGTGGGCCCTGAGCCGTGACATTCGCATCCTTGACGGCATGCTCGGCGGCGGGCCACCACCGCGCCTGCCCCCACAGCGAGCCCGCGCCATGCAGGCCCAGGCCAACCGTCTTAACCCGCAGCAACTGCGGGCCGCCCAGGCGAGCGCGATCCGCGCCGATCAGTGCGTCAAAGGCATGGCCAAAGGCGACCCCTGGCAACATGTCACCAACCTTGCCCTGCGCCTGGCTGGCCAGCCCCTGCCCAGAAGCCTGGAACGGTAACCTCCCCTGTAATGTGGAGGTTGTTTATTGGCCCCAACTCGACGATCTGAAAATCCTTTTTCGTCTCTGGGAAAGCCCGTGAACCTTTTCGCCCCTCCTGATCCAATTGCGTGTAGCCTGTAGCGTGTAGTCACTACAGGAGTCAGATTATGCCCACCGCCCTGATCCCTATCGCCGACGGCAGTGAAGATATCGAAACCGTCACCCTGATCGATGTACTGCGCCGGGCGGACATTGAGGTCACCGTCGCCAGTGTCACCGGCAAACCCGGCATCGTGGCAGCACGGGGCACCCGCATCGAGGCAGACGCCCTGATTGATGATCTGGTGGACACACCATACGACTTGATCGTGCTTCCCGGTGGCATGCCTGGCGCCGATGCGCTGGGGAGCAACGAGAAGCTCATCGCCAAACTAAAGCATCAGAAAGCCAGTCGCCGTTTTTATGGCGCCATCTGCGCCGCCCCCGCGGTGGCGCTGGCACCCCACGGCCTGCTGGATGATGTGGAGGCCACAGGCCATCCGTTCTTTACCGATGCCCTGCCCAACAAGCAACGGCTAGAGGAACGTGTAGTACAGGATGGGCACTGCCTCACCAGCCGCGGCCCCGGCACCGCACTGGAATTCGCCCTTGCCCTGGTCGACGCGCTGTGCGGCCGGGAAAAGCGCGACGAGGTCGCCACCCCCATGGTGATATAAAGAGCGGCTGACAGCGCCCCTCGCTACCGTCACACCGTACCCTGAAGGGGCTTGCCTGCAAGCGATGCTGCGTAGGGCCGCGCTCTGCGCCAGCTGGCTGGCTCCCACAACAGCGACGCAGCCAGCCTGTAGGCGACCGAGCCTCAGCAAAGCCGCCCCTGCAAGCAACGAGACACTTGCGAACCCATATTTGGCTCAAACTGCCATCACCCAATGGCAGAATTCTGCTAGCCTGTCAGTCCACGATCAACAGCAGCAGAACAACAATGAGCGAACCTCGCGACACATCCTCGATCAGCTTTACTGCACTCTATACCGGCCACGTCTGGACCCGCGACGGCATCTCCGCTCCGTTCTTCCGCACCCGCGGCGGCGCGTTTCTCTACGGTGCCCTTGCCCCGTTCGAATTTGTCGGCCGTCACATTGTCGGCGGCAATATCCGTACCTTTCTACTGCAACGGCATCATCTGATTGACCATCGCCTGCACCAGTTGATCGAAGCCGGTGTAACGCAGGTCGTGGAAATCGCCTGTGGGCTGTCGCCTCGGGGGCACCGCTTCTGCCAGCAGTATCCGCAGCTCACCTATCTGGAAACCGACCTGCCTGACATGGCACATCGCAAACAGCAACTGCTGCAGGAACATGAGGTACTCAGCGATCGCCACCGGGTAATGCCCATCAATATTTTTGCCGAAGACGGCGAGCTGAGCCTGACCCATGTGCTCAGCCAGCTGGATCAGAGCAAACCGGTAGTGGTCATTACGGAGGGGCTGGTGAACTACTTCCCGCTACCAGTCATCTCAGAGTTCTGGGCCAAACTGGCGACCGCATTGTCCGCCTTTCCCCAGGGCACTTACCTCACCGACAACTATCCGCTGTATCGGGGCATGCCCTTCTACCGCACCCTGAAAGTGCTGGGCAACCTGCTTGGCGCAGTATCGCGCAGCCAGGTCGGCTTCCACTTTCACGCCGACGACGAAGCCATTGCCCACTTCAAGGCACAGGGTTTCGACAACCTGTTGATTCACAATCCGGCAGACCATTACGGCCAGTTACCGATCCCGGTCACGAGAGGCAATCCGATGGTGCGGATTCTGGAAGCGGTTAAGAGCAGTTAACAGTGAACAATGAATAGTGAACAGCGCACGGGAAGGCTTTTCACTTAACCTTAACCAAAGAGGCCGCACCCGATTTTCGGACGCGGCCTTTTGTGTTGGACCTTTCTTTTGTCTTTAGCTGTTAACTATTCACTGTTAACTGCCTTCCGAGCTTATCCGTAAATCCGGTGCACCTTGTCTTCACTTTTGGGGCGCAAAAAATACTGGCTGTCCTTGAGTAGCTCGGTGAACCGTTCGGCAAGGGCGATGTTGCCGTGTTTGAACAGGCAACGCAGATAGCCTTCACCGTCGTAATCGAACACCAGCAAATCCAGCTTGAGTTCGGGACTTTCCAGATACAGGGTGCAATCGCGGGCATGGTCTGCCAGGGAAAAACCCGGCTCATCCAGCTTGATCAGACAACCGAAAAAGTTGATGTCCACCACCTTCACCGGTTTGTTGAAGCGAAAGCGGTCACCGACCCGGGATTCGCTGGTGACATGGCCACGGGTGTTGCAGGGAATCAGGCGCTCGGCACGGCGGCGGTCAAGCTGTTTGGACTCCCCTTTTCGGAAATAACGGGTCCCTTCCACATTCTCGATGGACTCGCCACGCAGAAAGGTGGAAAAAAGATCCAGTGAGACTTCACGCTTTTCCAGCTGGGGCAAATGGTCTGCACCCTTGATCAACACGAATTGCGCATTGGGGCACTTCTCGGCAAATGATGCGTTCTCCCAGGGCAGGGTAAAACTGTCGTATTCACCAGTGGTGACCAGGGTTTCGCATTGCGGGTAACCCAGCAGACCTTCAACAGACAACAGACGGCTGCCATTAATCACATAGCGTTCCTGCTCGTTCTCGGACAACTTTTTCATTTGCCGGTAAAACAGCTTTCGCGCCGTAGGCGTGATGCCGGTTTCCTTGATCCGGTTATAGTTCACCAGATACAGCACCACCGCCTGACTGAACTCATCCATGCGGCCCTCACCCAGCACCCGCTTGGATTCATCGACCAGCATGCGCCAGCTCTTGCGAGGACGGGTCACGATACCGGCGACAATCAACTTGCCGGTTTCTTCCGGATACTTGTAGGCAAAGGTGCTGGCAATGGCTGAGCCCAGCGACAGCCCCATGAGATGCACTTTCTGCAGGCCAGACAGGCGGGTGAACTCAAACAACAAATCCGCCAGGTCTTCCATGCTCAGATCGGGGGCGATCTGGGTGTTATTTCCCAGCGAGGGCAGATCCACCAGAATCACCGGGAAATCTTCGTAAATACGCTCTACACAGTATTTGTAGGAGGTGAAATTCTGAAAGGCACCCCCAACTACCAGCAACGGCGGTTTGTGGGCATTGGCCGGGCTTGAGAAAGCAAGGTAATCAATCCGCCAGTCACCTGCCCATAGCTCAATGGGGTCGGCCTTGATCGCTGAACGGGTGTACTCCTGATACTGGATGGCCATGGTCTCTGGCTCCGTTCTGTTGTTCTTGTTGTAAGGCGCCTTGTGGCAGGCACGCAAGTTTTATTGGTTTTGGCTGCTGCGATTTTGGCACAATCGTGCCAGAAAACAGGAGGTTAGCCCGACAAACGCAGCAAAGGCCTTTAATTCTTCATTATTTGGGTGCAAGCGTAAAGCGCCAGTTATCGCTATAATGGTGGCCTTCATTTGAATCACATTTGTAACCCTATGGATATCCAGCAATACATGCAGCGACTGGGCGAGCAGGCTCGCCTGGCTTCCCGGTCAATGGCCCGGGCCAGTTCCGGCGACAAGAACAAGGCATTGGCGGCCATCGCCAGCGCCCTGCGCAACCACCGCAGTGCGATTCTGCAGGCCAATCAGCAGGATCTGGATAACGGTCGCAATAACGGCCTGGATGCCGCGCTGCTTGATCGCCTGGAACTGACCCCGGATCGCTTTGACGGCATGGTAGAAGGGCTTGAACAGATCATCAGCCTTGCGGATCCGGTCGGGGTGATCACGGATCTGGCTTATCGCCCCTCGGGTATTCAGGTTGGCAAGATGCGGGTACCACTCGGTGTCATCGGTATCATCTACGAGTCTCGCCCCAACGTGACCATCGATGCTGCCGCCCTGTGCCTGAAATCCGGCAATGCAGCCATTCTTCGCGGCGGCTCAGAGGCCATCAATGCCAATCAGGCCATTGCCGAGTGCCTGCGCATCGGTCTGCGTGAGGCCGGCCTGCCGGATACCGCCGTCCAGGTGGTGGAGACCACCGATCGGGCGGCCGTTGGCGAGCTGATTACTCACCCTGAATATGTGGATGTGATTGTTCCCCGCGGCGGCAAGGGCCTGATCGAGCGGATCAGCAACGAGGCCCGGGTACCGGTCATCAAGCACCTGGATGGCAATTGCCACACCTATATTGATGATCAGGCCGATATCGCCAAAGCCATTGAGGTGGCCTACAACGCCAAGACTCAGCGCTACGGCACCTGCAATACTACCGAGACCCTGCTGGTAGCCAATGCCATTGCCCAGCAAGTGTTGCCGCAGCTGGCCGCCCGCTATCAGGATGCCGGCGTGGAACTGCGCGGCTGCGAGCTGGCCCGCAGCATTGTGGATGGCATGAGCGAGGCCACCGAAACCGACTGGGGCGAGGAATACCTGGCACCGGTGCTGGCGGTGAAAATTGTTCGGGATCTGGATGAAGCCATTGATCATATCAATCGCTACAGCTCCGGCCATACCGAGGCGATTATCACCGAAAACTATACCCGGGCCCGTCAATTTTTGACCGAGGTGGACTCCAGCTCGGTGATGGTGAACGCCTCCACCCGTTTTGCCGACGGTTTCGAGTACGGACTGGGCGCCGAAATTGGCATCTCCACCGACAAGATCCACGCCCGTGGGCCGGTCGGACTGGAAGGACTCACCAGCCAAAAATGGGTAGTGCTGGGTGATGGCCACATCCGTCAATAATGCTCACGCACTCTACGCACCCCCCTCGCACGCGACCAGCGTGCTGTGGGTAGCGTGATGCGTAACAGCGCCCCTCTTGTCTTGTTCGGCGGCACCTTCGATCCTGTCCATCGCGCCCATATCAGCGCAGCACGGGCGGTGTCAAAGGTGCTGGGGGATGCCCCTGTGCACCTGCTCCCCAATGCAGTCCCACCCCACCGCCCGCAACCGACAGCCGATGCCGAACAACGACTCGCCATGTTGCGGCTGGCCTGTCACGAGCATCCCAGCCTGATCGTCGATGACTGGGAACTGCGCCAGCAAGGTCCCAGCTACAGCCTCAAGACCCTGCAGCACTTCCGCCAGCAACACCCTGAGGCCCCGCTGGTATTCATGATCGGCGCGGACAGTTTTGCCAGCCTCCACCACTGGCACCGCTGGCAGGACTACGCCACGCTGTGTCACCTGGCCGTGGTGCCTCGCCCGGACAGCAAACTGGCCAGTGGCGAGGTGCTTGCAGCCTTTCCGGAAAGTGATGCCTATGGGCTTTGTGGACAGCCTGCCGGGTTACGGCTGATGCTTAAACGCCCCTTTCTGGACGTCTCTGCCACCGCGATCAGGGAAGCACTGGCACGCAAGGGCGATTGCCCGGCACTGGATCCTGCAGTAAGCGCCCATATTCGCGGCCATCATCTGTATAATGTCCCGACAACAACCCATTCAACCGATCACGAGGCCCCATGAGCGCTGACACCCCGCTGCTGCCACAGGTAATTGACGCCCTGGAAGAACTGAAAGCGCAGAACATCACCGAGCTGGACGTCCGCGACGTGACCAGCATGGCCGATTACATGGTGATCGCCAGCGGCACCTCCAACCGTCATGTCAAAGCCCTGGCGGACAATGTGGTCGAGGCTGCCAAGAAGGCTGAACACCCCCCCATCGGCACCGAAGGCGAAGACACCGGAGAGTGGATCCTGGTGGATCTGGGCGATGTGATCGTTCACTTGATGCTGCCGGCTACCCGCGAGTTCTACGACCTGGAACGACTGTGGCGCAACCCGGACCACCATCCCAACCGCGACCAGCAGACTGACGCCTGATCCATGCGCATCTTTCTCCTGGCTGTCGGCACGCGTATGCCAGGCTGGGTCAATGACGGCTTCGCCGAGTACCAAAAGCGCTTACCGCCGGACATGCGGCTTGAGCTGGAAGAAATCCCCATGCCCAAACGGGCCAAGGGTGACACTGCCAGCCTGGTACGCAGCGAGGCCGACGCCATTCGCAAACGCCTGGAGAAGTATCCAGGCGCGAAAACCGTGGCGCTGGAAGTGCGTGGCCGGGCGCTGGATACCCATGCTCTCAGCCACAAGCTGGGCGAATTGAAGGACATCGGCCAGGATCTGGTCATTCTGGTGGGTGGCCCGGACGGACTCTGCCCGGAGCTCTCAGCCCAGATGCAGGAACGCTGGAGCCTGTCCAACCTGACCCTCCCGCATCCCCTGGTGAGAGTATTACTGGCTGAACAACTGTATCGGGGGTGGACGTTGCTGACTGGCCACCCCTATCATCGCTGATCGTTTTACGCTCACCCGACGCCTTTTATGCGCAAACCGCTTACCCTGAAAGATCATCACCACGAACAGCGCATCTTCAGTGTGCGGCTGGTGGTGAGCGTTTTTCTGGTGCTACTGCTGACCGGCGTGTTGCTGGCGCGCATGTTCTGGCTGCAAATCATCGAGCACAGCCGCTACACCACCCTGAGCGACAACAACCGCGTGCAAACCCGGGCGATCTCGCCTCCGCGCGGCCTGATCACCGACCGTGACGGTGTCATCCTTGCCGATAACCGGCCCGACTTCTCACTGGAAGTGGTTATTGAGCAGGCGGGAGATCTGGAAGCCCTGCTGGCCGAGTTGGGCAAACTGGTGGAGCTGGATGCCGGTGACCTGGAGCGCTTTGACAAGCGCCGCACCGCTGCCCGCCGTCCCTGGGAACCGGTCCCTGTCCGTGGCCGACTCACAGAGGAAGAAATTGCCCGTCTGGCCGTCAACCAGTTTCGCCTGCCCGGCGTGCGCATCTCAGCCGACCCCATCCGTCACTACCCCCACGGCATTCTGTTCTCCCATGTCCTTGGCTACGTGAATCGCATCAATGCCCAGGATCTGGACGCCATGACCCTGGAGCAACAACGCAACTACGCTGGTACCCACTTCTACGGGCGTACCGGGATCGAACGTTTTTATGAAGATCGCCTGCATGGTGAAGTTGGCTACCGCCAGGTGGAAACCAATGCCCGGGGCAGAATTCTGCGGGTGCTGGAAGAGCAACCTCCGGTCCCCGGCAAAGACTTGCGCCTGCGGCTTTCCATGCGCGTGCAGAAGGCTGCCTATGAAGCCCTGGGAGAGCGCCGTGGCGCGGTGGTGGCCATCGACCCCCGCGACGGCAGTGTGCTTGCGTTTGTCAGCCGCCCCGGCTTTAACCCCAATCTGTTCGTGACCGGCATCAGCCACAATGATTATTCCGCCTACCGCAACGATCACGACAACCCCCTGTTCAACCGTGCCCTGCAGGGCCGTTACCCGCCGGGCTCGACAGTCAAACCCATGCTCGGCATTGCCGGGCTCGATGCCGGGGTAACCAACTGGCAACGCTCGATCTTCGACCCTGGCTACTACCAGCTGGAAAACGACCCACACCGCTACCGTGACTGGAAGCGCTGGGGACACGGCCGTGTCGACCTGCATCTGGCGGTGGTGCAATCCTGCGATACCTATTTCTATGACATGGGCTTCAAGCTCGGCATTGATCGCATGCATCGCTACATGAACCTGTTTTCCCTGGGGCAGCACACCGGCATTGACCTGTTCAATGAATCCACCGGCATCATGCCGTCGAAACAATGGAAAAAAGCCGCCCGCGGCCGCCCGTGGTTCCATGGCGATACCATCAATACCAGTATCGGACAGGGCTTCATGCTCGCCACTCCGCTACAGCTGGCCACCGCCACCGCGATTACCGCCAATCACGGCAAACAGGTAATTCCCACCCTGGGCGGCGAGCGCCAGCCGGTAGAACGGGACACCATTGTTCTGAACGACGAAAGTAATTGGCAAAAGATGACTGACGCCATGGTGGACGTCACCGGGGCCCGCGGCACCGCCCGTATCATGGCCGTAGACGCCAAATACCGCATGGCAGCAAAATCCGGCACCGCCCAGGTGTTCTCCGTGG
The DNA here is from genome assembly GCF_000475295.1 of Alcanivorax sp. P2S70. Taxonomy (NCBI): domain Bacteria; kingdom Pseudomonadati; phylum Pseudomonadota; class Gammaproteobacteria; order Oceanospirillales; family Alcanivoracaceae; genus Alcanivorax; species Alcanivorax sp. P2S70. Next base: position 45,216 of record NZ_AXBZ01000076.1, on the reverse strand, counting down.
GGCAGGACGAAACCTACAACGAAGACGAGCTGGCAGAACGGATGCTGGACCATGCGTTAATGGTGTCCTATGCCCCCGCCGACAAGCCCGCGATTGCGGTAGCCGTATTGGTCGAGAATGGTCGCCATGGCGGCTCCACCGCCGGGCCGGTCGCTCGCCAGGTGATGGATGCGTGGTTACTGAATGAGCAGGGCGAACTGGATGTGCCAGAAGTGTTTGGCGACAGTGCCAGTGCACCAGAGCCCACCCTGACCGACAACAGCGGAGACACCCCGTGAGCCAGCGCGAATTTATCCGCCAGATGCCAGGCCATGCCCCAGGCAGCTTGTCTCCGGGACTGGCAGAAAGGCTGCATCTGGACGCCCCGTTGCTGGCCAGCCTGCTCCTGCTGATGCTCGGCGGCCTGACCGTACTCTACAGCGCCGGCGGGGAAAGCATGGAGCTGGTCGTTCGTCAGTGTATTCGCTTTGGAGCCGGGCTCACCGCCATGTTCGTGCTGGCACAGATCCCCCCCCGCAGCTACCGGTTCTGGGCCCCAGTCATCTACTCTGTCGGCCTGATATTGCTGATTCTTGTGCTGGTCATGGGGACCGAAGCCAAGGGCGCGCAACGCTGGCTGAGCATTCCCGGCGCGGGTCGCTTTCAGCCGTCTGAGGTCATGAAACTGGCGGTTCCGGCCATGGTCGCCTGGTATTTCAGTGAACGCACCCTACCCCCGCGGCTCAGCGATGTGTTGGCCGCCTTGTTACTGCTGGGTCTCCCCGCCATGTTGATCGGACTACAGCCGGATCTGGGTACCGCGATTCTGATTGCCGCCAGCGGGCTGGTCGTGCTGTTTATGGCCGGTCTGTCCTGGCGTCTCATTGCCGTTGCAGTGTTGCTGGTCGTGACCGCCGCCCCGGTCATGTATTTCTTCGTGATGCACGATTATCAGCGTAATCGGGTAGACACTTTTTTGAATCCCGAAGCCGATCCCCGGGGAACTGGATGGAACATTATCCAGTCCAAGACTGCCATCGGCTCAGGTGGACTGGACGGCAAGGGTTGGCTCGACGGCACCCAGTCACGGCTGGATTTCCTGCCGGAATCCTCCACCGACTTCATTCTTGCGGTGCTGAGTGAAGAATTCGGACTCATGGGTGTCTGCCTGCTGCTGGGCATGTACCTGATTATTGTCGGGCGCGGTTTTTTCATCAGTTGGCAGGCACAGGAAACCTTTTCCCGACTGCTGGCTTCCAGCCTGATCATGACGTTCTTTATCTATGTGTTCGTCAACATCGGCATGGTGACCGGGCTCATGCCCGTAGTAGGGGTTCCGCTGCCCCTGATCAGTTACGGTGGCACCTCGATCGTGACGCTGCTGGCCAGTTTCGGCATGCTCATGTCGGTACACACGCACCGCCGGCTTATTGGATACTGAATACAGACAACAAGGAGAAGCGACGTTGCGTCGACTTTACCCAGGTATTTTCGCTGGCCTGCTCGGCCTGTCTTCCCTCGCCCAGGCCGAAAAACCGGCTCTGGAACACGTCTGCCCTGCAAGCAGTGACTACGCCAACCGCGAGCTGGCCGCCCCAATGATTCAGGCGCTGGTCAAACAAGGGCTCGACGAAGACCGTATCCGCGCCTTGCTGGACAGCGCCAAATGCCAGCCCAAAATTCTGGAATCCATCGCCCGACCCGCGGAAAAGACTCATACCTGGGCAACCTACCAGAAGATTTTCCTGCAGGAGAGTCGTGTCCAGAAAGGCGTGGAATTCGCCCACACCCACGCAGATGCGCTTGCACGCGCCGAGAAAACCTACGGTGTCCCGCCGGAAATCATTCTTGCCATTATTGGCGTGGAAACCCGCTACGGCCAGCATATGGGCACGTACCGGGTGGTCGATGCGCTGGCTACACTGGGGTTCGACTATCCGCCACGGGCCACCTTCTTCCGCAAGCAGCTACAGGCCCTGTTCGAACTGGAACAACGTGCGCATATTGATGCCGACAGCATCACAGGCTCCTACGCGGGCGCCATGGGCTTTGGGCAATTCATCCCCACCAGCTATCAGGCCTATGCCGTTGACTTCGACAACGACGGCGTCATCGACCTGGTCAATAACCCGGTAGACGCCATCGGCTCGGTGGCCAATTACTTCAGCGAGCACAAATGGAAACCGGGGCAGCCAGTGGCCGCCCGCGCGCACCTTTCGGGCAATGGCTACGAAGCGCTGGCCAAAAAAGGCTATAAACCTTCCTTCACCCTTGCCGAGGCGCGCCAGGCCGGCGTTACCCCGGTGAGCTGCGATGGCCGCTTTGCCAGCGAATACTGTTTTGACCTCCCGGACAGCACCCGCGTTGCCCTGCTCGACTTGCAAGGCACTGACGGTGCCGAATTCTGGCTGGCCACCGACAACTTCTACACCATTACCCGTTACAACCACAGTCGCCTGTATGCCATGGCCGTGTTACAACTGTCCCGACAACTGGCAGAGGCACTGGAGAGCGGACAATGAAAAGGCTGGCCACCGTTACCCTGGCAAGCGTCTTTCTGGGCGCCTGTGTCACCGCCCCCGCACCGGACAGCGACAAGGAGTCCCCCGCTGTTAACCAGGGGGCGCCGGGCTCCGACCGGTACAGCCTGCAGCAAGACACCGCTCCCCACGCACCCCGTGACATTTCCGGCGTGCAGGAGCCTGTGCCGAAACACGAGCCCCTGAGCCGCTACGGCAACCCGGAAACCTACAGTGTCTGGGGCAAAACTTACCGGGTCCTGCCTAGCGCAGACGGCTACGTGGAAGAAGGCAAGGCCTCCTGGTATGGTCAAAAATTCCACGGCCATCGCACCTCCAGCGGTGAAGCCTTCGACATGTACCAGTTCACGGCGGCCCATCGCAGCCTGCCGCTGCCGACCTACGTTCGGGTCACCAATCTGGACAATGGCAAGAGCCTGGTGGTCCGGGTCAATGATCGCGGTCCCTTCCACTCGGAACGTATCATCGATTTGTCCTGGGCTGCCGCAGTACGCCTGGGGATCGATCAGGCGGGCACCGGCCGGGTGCGCGTGGAAGCCATCAACCCCGCCAGCAGCTCTCCCCAGGGCAATACTGTTCCCACTGCTGTACGAGCGGCAGTAGACAGTCCGCCGCCAGCACCGGCCACGGCGGCGGCAACCGGTGGCGGCCTGTACCTTCAAGCCGGAGCCTTTCAGGACCGCAGTAGCGCAGAGCGCCTGCAACAGGCACTGCAGGTGCAGCTCGGTCTGGCCACGGAAATCCGCCAGCAGGCCAGCCTGTATCGAGTGTGGATCGGCCCCTACGGTGATGACAGCCAGCGCCAACAGGCCAGGCAACAAGTCGCTGATGCCGGTTTTGACCGTCCCATGCCGGTGAGTTACTGAGACACGGTACAAATTACCGCTGGCAACGCCTAGAATGCAGCCATTGCACGCCATCGGGTTTTTTCCTGTTACTGCGTCAGGAAAGTACAGGCAGCCCCGACCCCAATAACCCCTGAACTCTCAGGCAGACAAGGAACCACAGGCAGATAATCATGCGCCCCCAGTCGTTTCGTTTTTTCTTTTTCGTCGTCCTTACCTTTGTGGGCACCACCCTGTCCTTGCAGGCGAGCGCCAGCATGGTCCCACGAGCCCCACAAATTGATGCCCGCGGCTACTTGCTGATGGACGCCGCCAGCGGCCACATCATCGTCGAGCACAACGCGGAACAGCGCCTGCCCCCCGCCAGCCTGACCAAGATGATGACCGCCTATATCGCCGAAGCCGAGCTGCAGAAGGGCAACCTGTCCGAAGACGACATGGCCCCGATCAGCGTCAAGGCCTGGAAAATGGGCGGTTCACGGATGTTCGTTAAGGAGGGAACCCGCGTCAGCGTTGGCGAGCTGCTCAAGGGCATCATCATCCAGTCAGGTAATGATGCCAGCGTGGCCATGGCGGAATATATCGCCGGCTCCGAAGACGCCTTTGCCGACCTGATGAACCAGCACGCACGTCGCCTGGGCATGAACCAGAGCCACTTCATGAACGCCACCGGCTGGCCGGCGGAGAACCACTTCACTACCGCCCGCGACATGGCCATTCTTGCCCGCGCCATCGTGCGTGATTTCCCCGAGCACTACGATATTTATGCCGAGAAGGAATTCACCTACAACGGCATCACCCAGCAGAACCGCAATCTGTTGCTGTGGCGGGATGAGAGCGTGGATGGCCTGAAAACCGGCCATACTGAAGAAGCTGGCTACTGCCTGGTCTCTTCCGCCAAAAAAGACGGCATGCGTCTGATCGCTGTGGTGATGGGCACCGATTCCGAAGGGGCCCGCGCACGGGAATCCCAGAAACTGCTGACCTACGGCTTCCGCTTCTTCGAAACCTACAAGGCCTACAGCGCTGGCGACATCCTGGACACTGCCGAACTGTGGATGGGTGACAAGGATCAGGTCCGTCTGGGGCTTGCCGAAGACCTGGTGCTGACCATCCCCCGCGAAAGCCATGAAAACCTCAAGGCTGAAGTCACCGTGAATCCCCAGCTGCAGGCCCCCATCAACCAAGGGGAAAAGTACGGTACCGTGACCGTTCGGATGAATAACGAGCTTCTGGTAGAAAAACCCCTGGTGGCGCTGGAAAGTGTCGAAGAGGCGGGTCTCTTTACCCGGTTATGGCACCACATCCTGCTGTTCTTCAAGGGCCTGTTCTAGGAACCGGTATGACGCAGGTCTACCTGAACGGCAATTTCATGGCCCCCGACCAGGCGCGCATCTCGCCCCTGGATCGGGGGTTTCTGTTTGCCGACGGGGTCTATGAAGTGATCCCCGCCTACAATGGCGTCCTGTTTCGCTTCGACGAACACCTGCAGCGCCTGGAACGTTCGCTGGCAGAAATCGGCATTCACAATCCCCATGATCCGGCGCAGTGGCGCTCGCTGTGTGATTCTTTGGTGGCACACAACGGCGGTGGCAATCTGTCGGTCTACCTGCAGATTACCCGTGGCGCCGCCCAAAAGCGTGACCATGCGTTTCCCGTTCCACCGGTGACCCCCACGGTTTTCATGATGACCAGCCCGGTGGCGGTACCCGCCGCAGACAGCCCCGACACTGCGCAGGGGTCACTGGCCATCACCCTCGATGACATCCGCTGGGCCCGCTGTGACATCAAGTCCATCTCGCTGTTGCCCAACAGCCTGCTACGGCAGCAAGCGGTGGAGGCTGGTGCCGCCGAAGCCATCCTGCTTCGTGATGGCTTTGTCACTGAAGGCTCTGCCAGCAATGTGTTCATCGTGCGCAACGGCACCATTTTCACGCCCCCCAAGTGCCATGCCATTCTGGGCGGTATCACCCGCGATCTGGTGGTGGAGCTGTGCGTCGCCGAGGGGCTGCCGGTTGCAGAACAGGAAATCAGTGAGAGCCAACTGCGGCAAGCGGAAGAAATCTGGGTCACCAGTTCCACCCGGGAGATCGTTCCCATCATCCAGCTGAACAACAGTCCGGTAGGCAGCGGCCAGCCTGGCCCGGTGTGGAAGACTGTTGCCCGGCACTACGTGAATTTTAAACGCCGCCTGTGCGGCCTGGACCAGGAGTAGCCCCATGGCCATTCAGGAACACCTCTGGGAATTCCCCCATGCCATGCAACTGAAAGTGATGGGCGCCGCTGACGCCCCGCTGGAGCAGGCGCTGATCGAGATTCTCTCTACCCATCTGGACGACTTTGATGCGGCCAGCCATCTGACCAGCAAGCCGAGCAGCAAGGGGACCTTTGTCTCGTTTACTGCCCAGGTCACCATGCGTAACCGTGAACAGGTGGAAGCCATCTATACGGCGCTGAACGCCTGCCCTCATGTTAAAATGACCATCTAGCCACGCCCCAGTGATGCAGCGCCCGGTCCACGGGCGCCACCAAGAGGCCATACCACGTCCCCCTCTTCGCTGATGTGCACAGTGTCACATATCCTGATTACACATCGTTACCGCGCGAAACAGCCTGACACCCAACCCCCACCAAGCATGTCTATCACTGGCACTGCCGTGCCCGTAGTGTCGATCCCATAACAACAACCACAGGGATTCGACGTCATGAAATTGCTGACACTTACGGGATTGCTCAGCTCTTTGGTGATTATTCTGGCCTTCCAGAACAGCCCGGCACCGACCGAGGGCCATCGCCACGCCGGCATGCCTGCTCCCGCGGATATCATCCCTGCCATGCCGCGCAGCCCACACATACTGCAGCGCGCAAATAGCCTACCGGTACACTTCGACGCCTTTGAAACCATTAATCTGCATGATGATGACGGCATCGAGTTCGGCATTAGCGTCCAGGAACTGAATTTACATCTGGTAAACCAGAAAACAGGGAATCGCCTGATCTGATCGAACAGAACACAGACAGCAAAAGTATCTGGTTAACTGTTGTTACCCCGAATGGGGTCTGCCCTTAAGCCCGGCTTTGCCGGGCTTTTCTTTGCATGCGGCTTGGCCGTCACCGCCCCAGTCAGCCTGTGCGGCCTTTGCCGCCAGGGATGCCCAGATTGCCTTCATTCTGTTGGCGCCACACTATGAGCTGGCCGTATAATCGCGCCATGAACGCCCTCATCCGCTATTTCCCCACTGTTGACTATTCTCCCTGCTGGCAGGCCATGCGTGCGCTAACAGACCACCGTGGCGACGACACTGAAGATGAACTCTGGGTGCTGGAACACCCCCCGGTCTTTACCCTTGGCCAGGCAGGCAAGCCCGAACATGTGCTGAACCCGGGCGATATCCCTGTGGTGAACTCTGACCGTGGAGGCCAGGTGACCTATCACGGGCCAGGGCAGACCGTGATCTACCTGATGCTGGACATCAAACGTATCGGCCTCGGTAGCCGAGGCCTGGTCACCGCCATTGAGGACAGCATCATCGAATTTCTCAATGACCAGGGCATTAATGCCGCCAGCCGTGATGACGCCCCCGGGGTATACGTGAACGGCGCCAAGATTGCCTCGCTGGGGCTGCGCATCCGCCGTGGCGCCACCTATCACGGACTCGCCATCAATCGCGATATGGATTTGTCGCCCTGGCAGCGCATCAACCCCTGCGGCCATGTGGGACAGCCCATGACCACGCTGCGTGCACTGGGAGTGACCCTGGAACGCGAGGAAACGGAGCAACAATTGGTGACCGTATTAGCCAAACGTCTTGGCCTTACGCCACGGACAGCACCCCTTCCGGACTGGTACAATAGCCCTTCCACTCTTTCTGCTGGCTGACACCCTCGGCCACACACGGTGACGGACACTTCATGAGCGAGCAGGCACAAGCCAAACGCAAGGTTCAGATTGGTGACAAGCTGCGTGGTGCGGACAAGGTTCGTACCATCCCCATGGTCAACGAAGAAACCGGCTATCAGCGAAAGCCCGACTGGATTCGCGTACGAGTCCCGGCCAATGGCGAGATTCAGCGCATCAAGAGTCTGCTGCGCAAGCAGAAACTGCACACTGTCTGCGAAGAAGCTGCCTGCCCCAACCTGCCCGAATGTTTTGGCGGTGGCACCGCCACCTTCATGATCATGGGCGACATCTGTACTCGCCGCTGCGCCTTCTGTGACGTCGGATTCGGTCGCCCCAACGCCCTCGACCCGGAAGAGCCCCTGCATCTGGCTGAGTCCGTGGAGAATCTGAATCTCAGCTATGTGGTCATTACCTCGGTGGACCGCGATGACCTTGCCGACGGTGGCGCCGAGCATTTCGCCGAATGCATCCGTCAGGTACGCAGCCGTACACCGAATACGCGTATCGAGATTCTGACCCCGGATTTCCGCCCCTGCCTGGACACCGCGGTGGACATTCTGGTGGAAACCGCCCCGGACGTGTTTAACCACAATATCGAAACCGTTCCCGAGCTGTACAAGCACATTCGCCCAGGCGCCCGTTATCAGCATTCACTGGACCTGCTGAAGCAGTACAAGGCTCGCCGGCCGGATGTCAGCACCAAAAGCGGCATCATGGTCGGGCTGGGTGAAACCTTCGAGCAGGTGATCAGCACCATCCGCGACCTGCGCGCGCACGACGTGGACATGATCACCATCGGCCAGTACCTGCAACCAAGCAAACACCACGCCCCGGTGGAACGCTACGTGCACCCGGATGAATTCCGCGAATATGCACAGGTAGCCGAAGAACTGGGGTTCACTTCCGTGGCATCAGGCCCGATGGTACGCAGCTCCTACCACGCGGACCTGCAGCACCAGGGCGTGGATGTGGGCCTGCACAAACCCGCATAAGCCAACCTCGCACCGGGAGAGGAATTTACAATTCCTCTCCCTTCGGCCCACTGACCGCCAGCGCGGTTTACGCTAACCTCTAGTCACATTCTCATCCCCTCTCACTGCCGGGACCCTTTTCTATGTTGCCTGTATTCGCCCGGGGAGCGCTCCGCCCTCGCGTGTTGCTGACATTCCTGTTCTTTCTCCTCCCTCCCCTTTCCCTGGCGAGTCCGCCGGTACCTGTGCTGCAGCCTGTGCTAGCTGCTGCCGATAAACTGAAGTTGGACCATAACAGTCTCAGCATGGCGGCCATTCCTCTGAATGGCCCCGGTGAGTCTCAATATCTGAATGCCAATGAAGCCTTCAATCCCGGATCCATCATGAAGGTCATTACCACTTTTGCAGCACTGGAACTACTCGGCCCCACCTACCAATGGCATAGCCGAATCTATACCGACGGCGTCATCGAAGAGGACACGTTAAAGGGCAACCTTTATTTTGTAGGCAGTGGCGATCCCAAACTCACCGAAGAGCGCCTGTGGCTTTTGTTACGGGAACTGCGCGCCATGGGAATTGCTCACATTCAGGGCGACCTGGTGCTGGATGGCAGTGTCTTCAACCTGCCCAACGGCATCGCCGATTTTGATGACGACGGCGGCAATCCCAACGCCCCGTTTCTGGTCAAGCCCAGCGGCCTGCTGACCAATCTTAACGTGGTCCGCATTCGATCACGGGCCGACGACCGCGGCATTCACAGCTGGATGGAGCCATCCCTTTTCGGGGTCAAACTGGACAACCACATGGTTCCGCGCAAATACGGCCATTGCCCGCGCCGCTACCAGTTCGAATACACCCCCAGTCAGACTGAAGATGGGCTGACCGCCATTACGCTCACCGGAGTGCTACCCAATGGCTGCTCCACCGCCAGCTATCTGGCCTTGATGGAGCAGGCTGACTACACCGGCGCCCTGCTGGTCAGCCTGTGGCAACAGCTTGGTGGCACGCTAACCGGTCAGATCCGAGAAGGCCTGCATCCGCGAGACAACACCACCGAATTACTCGCCACCACGTCATCCCGGGATCTGGTCACCATGGTTCGCGACATCAACAAGTGGAGCAATAACGTGATGGTCCGCCAGGTCTACCTGACGCTAGGTGCAGAAAACCGCCAGCCAACAGATGCCGACGACCTGGCTGCCGCCGACCGCACCATCCGTGAGTGGCTGGCACGTAAAGGGGTCGATGACTCCGCCATGATCTTTGAAAACGGCTCGGGCTTGTCCCGCAAGGAAAGAATTACCGCCCGACAGATGGCGTCGCTGCTTCAGCACGCGTGGGAAAGCCGCTTTTCCGCCGAACTGATTGCATCACTCCCCCTTGTCGCCATGGACGGCACCATGCGACGCAGGCTGGGCCATGCCGACATGGCAGGTATGGGGCATATCAAAACCGGGTCACTGAAAAATGTCCGATCGATTGCCGGCTTTACCCGTGACGAAAACAATACCACCTGGGCTGTAGTTGCCATGATCAATGATAACCGGGCCTGGGGAGCGGAAGCGGTACTGGATGAATTGATTGAACAGGTACACTTGGCCGCCCGGCAACAAGACGTGCGTACCGCAGGGCAATAGTCCCGTCCGCCGAGCTAGACGAGTGCCCAAGTCGCACCCTTCATCAGGAGAACATCATGATTACCGTGCACCATCTGGAAAACTCCCGCTCCTTGCGCATCGTCTGGATGCTGGAGGAACTGGGCATCGACTACCAGATAAAACACTACAAACGCGACAGCAAAACCATGCTGGCGCCCGCTGAACTGAAAGCGATCCACCCGCTGGGCAAGTCGCCGGCGATTACCGATGGTGAAACCACAATTGTCGAGTCCGGCGCGATTATTGAGTACCTGGCCCGCCGCTATGGCGGCGAAGCATGGCAACCCCCGGCCGACGACTCACGCTGGCTTGAAGAGCGTTATTGGCTGCACTACGCCGAAGGCTCATTGATGCCCCTGCTGGTGATGAAACTGATTTTCGGCCGTATACCGCAGTCGCCCATGCCGTTTTTCGCCAAGCCCATCGCCCGGGGCATCAGCGGCAAGGTCATCGGCAGCTTTATCGATCCGCAATTGGACACCCATCTCGCGCAAATCGAGCAACATCTGTCCGCCAATACCTGGTTCACCGGGGATACCCCTGGCTGTGCGGATATCATGATGAGCTTTCCGCTGCAGGCGGCCAGCGCCCGTGCCAATCTTGACCATTACCCTGGCATCCGCCGTTTCCTGGAGCAGATGGAGCAACGGCCGGCCTACCAGCGTGCCGTTGACAAAGCGGGTCCACTGAGCCCCATGCGCTGACAGCGGTAAGCTCTCTCCCTTGCATGCCAGGGACCCAGATGCAAAAACCGGCGCCCCGCCGCCATGCGTTCAAGAGCGTGCAGTACCACCAACCTCCAAACAGCCCGCAGGCCAGCGATGGACAGGAGAATGACGGAAAAGGGTAATGAGCAGGCCATACTGGAGAGCTGGCAACGCAATGCCACCCCCTGGACCAACTTGATCCGACATCAGTCGATCTCAAGCCGCTGCATTACCAATCCTGCCATAGTGGAAACCATCGCCGCCCTGCAACCAAAGCGTGTACTGGATGTTGGCTGCGGCGAAGGGTGGTTGTGTCGTGCCCTCTGCCAACACGGCATTCATTCCACGGGGATTGATGCTATCGATACGCTGGTCGAGGCGGCCCGGCAACAGCACCCTCCCGGGGAGTACCTTCAGCTACCCTATGGAGACATCCCGGGCCCCCTGGCCGGCCGCCATTTTGATGCCGTGGTCTGCAACTTTTCCTTGTTTGGCGATCAATCAGTCAGTGACCTGATCCCCACCCTGGGCTCGCTACTGGCACCACAGGGGCATCTGCTTATTCAGACCCTGCACCCCGCCATGTCCCATCAGGGGGACTACAGGGAAGGCTGGCGCAGCAACAATTGGCAGGGGCTGAAAGGCAACGTTGACACGCCGTTCCCATGGTATTTTCGATCATTTTCAGGTTGGCTATCGCTGATACAGTCACACGGATTCCGTGTGACTGTCCGCGAACCTCTTTGCCCCGATACTCATCAGCCTCTGTCGTTAATACTAACGGCCAGAAAACAGGAGCTCTGATGGCCAAATGGCTCCTGCTACAGGATGCTTACACCTGTTAACAAAGTGACGATAGAGTTCATGAAGGCCTGGGCATAACGTTGGTGCACGATATGCTCACAGGTCATCTCTCATGATTCTGCTCTATTTCCTGCTGGTGTTTGCCACCGTTCTGGCCCTGTCACACTGCCTTTACGTGCTCAAGCAAGCGCATCATGATCCGTTGCCGCAAGAGCCCCTCCCTCCGCGCGGGTTGCCCCGTACCGAATTTAGCCTGCACCTGATTTCCCGGCATAATCTTCCCTCGTGACCGATACGCACACCGCAAACATTGCAATAAATTCATAAAATCCCCTTAAATCCAGAACCGATCCGCAGCGTTATCCTCTAAACCCCTGACAGAAGGGAATCGAGAAGGAGACAATGCCATGCAATCCCGTTCTATTATTCTTGGTCTGGGCGCGGCAGTGCTGCTGAGCGCCTGTCAAAGCCAACCGGAACAACCGGTGAATCCCACCGCCCAACAAATTACCTATAGCGGCATGCTCCCCTGTGCCGATTGTTCCGGCATCCGAACCACCCTGACCCTGTACCGGGACCAGTTCGACAACCCCACCCGTTTTCAGCTCCGGGAGGAGTACATGAATGGTTCCAACGTCGCGACCAGCGCGATCGAGCGCGGTGACTGGGAACAAACCATCCGGCTGCAAGACAACAAACAGCTGGAGGTGTACACCATCAACCCCGGCGACCCGGACAGCGATCGCCAGTTTCTTCGTGATGCCGTCAATGCGGTCGAGCTGTTGGACGAGAATGGCGAGCTCATTGAAAGCAATCTGAACTACAGGCTGCTGCGCAAATAAGCCCTCGGGCACACACAGGGCGAAGGCGACACGTCTTCGCCTGAAGCTGCGGCTGGTCATACTCACACCGGCCCGTTCAGGCCCCCCCCTCCCCCTCAATCGTCTGAAACAGCACACGCCCCTTATTCCCCCCTCCCCCTGCACTTCAGGCTGTAAATAGGAATGACTTGCATTAACGCACCCTCAACCCTATCATTGCGACCCGGAATTGAAGCTGATTCGTTGATTCTTGCGTGCCATACCACACTCGCGGGCCTGTCTGACATATCATTGTCACTGACCGCACGGAGAATATGGCCCGCCTTTTTATCGTATTAACAGGGGCTCGCTGGTCTTAGTGGTCTTTCACCCGCCCCCAAGCAGGAGTTTTCCATGCCTCCCATTTCTCTGCACTTGCCCGAATGGTTTGTCAGCGGCGGCGCCACCATGTGGGTGCTGGCATTCCTGTCAGTGGTCGCCCTGGCCACTCTGATTTCCAAGATTCTGCAGTTCGCCCGCGTTCGTCCGGGCAATACCCGCCAGGCTGACCAGCTGCTGGACGCTCTGCGCCAAGGCAAGCCACCCGCCAAGCCGGGCAAGCTGACCAGCCCCATCGATCGGGTTCTGTGGCAGTGCTGGAACAACCGAAATCTGGAAGAAGCGGCCTGGCAGGAAGAAAGTCTGCGCCTGGCGCGCACCGCGCTGGATGACCTGCGCGGCGGCCTGCGGGTACTGGAAGTGATCAGTGCGATCGCCCCGCTGCTGGGTCTTCTGGGCACCGTCTTCGGCATGATCGGCGCCTTCCAGGCGCTGGAAACGGCAGGTTCCCAGGTAGACCCCTCCATCCTCTCCGGCGGCATCTGGGAAGCGCTGCTGACCACCGCCGCTGGCCTGACCGTGGCAATTCCGACTTTGGCAGCCTTCCACTGGGCAGATCGTAGCATCGAGCAGTGTCGCGAAAAGCTGCAAGATCGCCTTTCGCGCCTCAAAGTGGTGCGCAATATCCACGCAGAATCCGAGCCGGTAGAAGAAGATCGCGACCCGGCGGTATCGCATGCATATTGAGCCGGAACGCCATCGGGCCCCCTTTATCAGCCTGACACCGCTGATTGATGTGGTCTTTATCTTGCTTGTGTTCTTTATGCTGGCCACCCGGTTCGGGCAGTTCAATGATCTGCCCGTAAACGTGCAGCCGGCGGACGGCACCAACAAGCCTGATGAACAATGGCTGGTCGTGCAGGTGGAAACCGACGGCAATCTGACCCTGAACGGAGTCAGCTTCACCCCCGACGCCATTGCCGACCGACTGGACCCACAGAAAAACAAGGTGTGGGTAACTGTGAGCCCGGATGCCAACCTGCAGCAAGCGCTCACGGCCGTTGATGCCATCAAGGCCGCCGGTGTGAAAGACGTCCAACTGGAGTTGTTACCATGATGATCATGGAAACCTCTTCCCGGCGCCCGCCGCTGGAGCCGGTATTGCCGCTGATCAATGTGGTTTTCCTGCTGTTGATTTTCTTCATGTTGGCAGGGCAACTGGCCAAGCGTCCGACTGTCTCGGTGGAAACGCCCGTCAGCCAGAGCGCCAATGGGCAGGAAGCTCGCGACAAATTGATGCTGATTCTCAAGCCGGATGGCCAATGGTTTGCCGAGAACGCTGACGAGCCTCTGGACCATACCGCCCTGGTTGCCCTGTTGGGTGACAATCCGGAAGAATCTGAAGTGCGGCTGATGGCCGATGCCGGCATTACCATGGCGGCTCTGCGTGAGCGCCTGGAAACCCTGCAGGAGTTGGGAGTGGAGCAGGTACGTCTGGTAACCCAAAGTGATCCCGCGGCAAAAAGCATGGAAGCACCGGCCCTGACCTCCAGCAGTGAGGTTCCTAAATGAACGCTCGCACACTGCTTTCCTGGTCCTTGTCCATTCTGGTACATGCCAGTGTTATCGTTACTGTCGGCGCACTGACACTGGCAGGCGGGCGCCCGGCCAAGCCCGGCGTCACTGAAATTGCCATCAACCTCTCGGCGCCGCCGGCGCCCGTGCCAGCTGCCGCGCCCGTGCAGCCGAAACAGGTTGCACCAGCGCCGAAACCCAAGCCCAAACCGAAGCCCAAACCCAAGGCAAAGCCCAAGCCGAAACCGAAGCCCGTGGCCAAGCCGGAACCCAAACCACAACCTGTCGCCGAGCCTGAACCGCAAATCGCCAAGACCAGCGAAGAGGAAGCAGAAAAAGTCAGCGAACAGGCGGCCTCCCAGAATCAGCCGGTTGGCGCAAAAGGGATCGCTGGCGACCCTGGCAAGGGGGTCCACCGTTCAGGCGACACGGATAATCTGCTCAACCGTTATCTGGCCAAGGTGCGTAACACCATTGATTACAACAAGCAGTACCCGCACCGCGCCAAGATGCGTCGTCAGCAGGGCACGGTGAAAATTTCGTTCGTGATTAATGCCAGCGGCCGCGCCGAACAGGTGGAGATCGTGGAAAGCTCCGGTAGCCGGATTCTGGATCGCGCCACCACCGAACTGGTCGCTCGTCTGCGTTTTGATGCGCCGCCGAAGGACCTCAAGAACATTCCAGTCAAAGTCATTGCACCAGTGGATTACAGCCTCAGCAATAGCTAGGGGCCAACCCCCGTTGCCTGATCACGGACGTGGTGGGTAGATTGATTGCAGAGGCATTCCGTCGTTCTCTGGCTTTGTTGATCCGTTGAGCTGGTTGCGTTTCTGGAATCCTCACCTCGCTGGGTCGGTTCCCCATGCAAGCATGGTTATTCGCTTCGCTCCCCCTTCGGAGCCGCCCTGCGTGCGTTACGCCGCTGCAATGCGTCCTGTCGGCTGCTTGTATTATTTATTGACGCCGAACTCCACGATCTGGAGAGCGTTTCCGTTCTTCTAATAAAATCAGGGAATTATTTTGTGTTTCCCATTCCCATTGAGCCTGGCTCGTAGCTGATTATTCACTCCCCCCAACGCTTCAGGAGGCTTTGCTCGATACCCAGGTGGTCCAGTAGCCTGGCGACCATAAAGTCCACCAGGTCTGAAACGCTTTCCGGTTGGTGATAAAAACCGGGGGCGGCGGGCATGATGGTCACCCCCAGCCGCGACAGCTTGAGCATGTTTTCCAGATGAATCGCGGAGAAAGGCGTCTCCCTTGGGACAAGGATCAGCTTGCGCCCTTCCTTGATTGCCACATCGGCTGCCCGTTCAATCAGATTGTCGCTGGCACCACTGGCAATGGCAGAAAGCGTTCCAGTGGAACAGGGGCACACCACCATGGCAGCGGGCGCACCGCTACCCGAGGCCACAGGTGCCGTCCACTGCTCCAGGCCACACACTACCAGCCGGCCTTTATCGGTACCTGCCCATTTCCGAAGCGCTGCTTCGGTCTTGCCGGTTCCGGCAGGTAGGGCCAGCTCGGTTTCCATCCCGATCACCACCTTCGCGGCCTTGGACAGAATCACAAAAACCTCGCAGTCCGCCAGCAACAGGCACTGCATCAAACGAAGTCCATAAGGCGCGCCAGACGCCCCCGTGAATGCAAGAGTGACACGCTGACTCATGAGCCCATCCCAACGCCACGGGCCATCAAGGCACCCAGAATGGGCATCAATGTGACCAGGTGAATTTCCGCCACCAGTACACCTCGCAGATTTTTCTGCAGTCTTGGATCAATCTCTGGCACATGCCCGGCTTTCACCTGTTTGCGCCATCCCATGAAGACCTTGGTGGGGTACAGACTCAACAAGGCAATCAGCACAAACACCGTCACCTTGCCATGAAACCAGGGGTTGGCCATGTAGAAATCCAGGCCTTTCTCGGTCCAGCCAGCCCGGGCCAAACCACTGATAAGCACGAACAACGCCGACAGTCCGTAGCCAATATCCAGCCACAACAGGGTTCTGACGTTGCGCTCATTGATACCGGTGCGCCACAGCAGTAACTCGCCGTACAGACATCCGAACAACATCAGAATGCTGAGGTAGTGCACCGACGCCCACAACACGGACCAGAACATCACGCTCTCCTGTCTTGATGATCGCTACAGGCTCAGTCTGCCAACGCATCCAGCAGCTTCTGGTGAATGCCACCAAAGCCTCCGTTACTCATGACCACCACACTCAGGCTCTTCCCCTTGTGCGTGGCAACCCGGGTAATGATATCGTCCAGCGAATCACTGACGGATGAAGGCACCGGCGCCTCCGCCAATACAGATTCCAGCGACCAATCCAATCCCGGCGGCTGGTACCAGATTACCTCATCGGCACAGCCAGTGCTGGCCGCCAATGCGGACTTGTGGCTACCCATTCGCATGGTATTGGAGCGCGGTTCAATCACGGCCAGAATCTTGCCCTCACCGACCTTGCGGCGCAGGCCGTCCAGGGTGGTTGCGATCGCTGTCGGGTGATGGGCAAAGTCATCGTATACCTTCACACCGCTCACCTCGCCGCGCAATTCCATACGCCGCTTCACGCCCACAAACTCGCAAAGCGCCGCCGCGCCATCGGCCAGGGTTACTCCCACGTGGCGGGCAGCCAACAGGGCCGCCATACCGTTATTCACGCTATGCCTGCCAGTTTGCTCCCAGTTGACCCTGGCGACTGGTTCACCATTTTCCAGCACGGTAAAAACAGACCCATCTTCGCTGTCCAGGCGGTATCCCAGCGCTTGCTCTTCTCCAAAACGCTCGACCTCGCTCCAGCACCCTCTTTCCAGCGTCTCTTCGAGAGCCGCTTCGCCATGGGGAAGAATCAACCGGCCACTGGACGGCACAGTGCGAATCAGGTGATGAAACTGGGTCTGGATAGCCGCCAGATCGGCAAAGATATCGGCGTGATCAAATTCAAGATTGTTGAGGATCACAGTACGTGGGCGGTAATGCACAAACTTGCTACGTTTGTCGAAAAATGCAGTGTCGTATTCATCCGCCTCCACCACAAAGAACGGCGTCTCTCCGAGGCGGGCCGAGACACCAAAATTGCCCGGCACCCCACCGATCAGATAGCCGGGCTTGAGCCCGGCATACTCCAGAATCCAGGCCAGCATGGAGCTGGTGGTGGTCTTTCCATGAGTCCCCGACACTGCCAGTACCCAGCGCCCTGGCAAGACAACTTCTTCCAGTAGTTGCGCCCCGGAGGTATACGCCAGGCCCTTATCAAGCACCGCTTCTACAGCCGGATTGCCACGGCTCAGGGCATTGCCAATCACCACCAGATCCGGAGCGGGATCCAGTTGAGCCGGGTCATAGCCCTGAATCAATTCAATCCCCGCCGCTTCCAACTGATCGCTCATAGGGGGATAAACATTCTGGTCACTGCCGGTGACACGATGCCCCTGGGCCTTGGCCAGCTGGGCCAGAGAACCCATGAAGGTACCGCAGATGCCGAGAATATGAATATGCATGAACAAAACTGCCTGTTGGTCAGAACGTGCCGGGGCGAACCCGGCATCGGGAATGGTTGACGTTATTCTACATAAAGCGCTATTCAGGTTCGCTGCCCACCAGAATGCGGATCTGCCTGGAGCGCCGTAATACCGTAGACGGGCTCATGCCCAGCATGTTCCTGAATACATTGGTGAGATGGGAAGAATCCGAAAACCCAGCCGCCAGTGCGGCCTCCGTCAAACTACTGCCCATGGCCATCATGGTCGATGTCACAAACAGACGATGCCAGAGCCGATAGCGACGAATCGGAATCCCCGTGGCGTCCTTGAACAAACGTTGCAGGCGATCACCTGACAGCCCAACGGTCTGCGCCAGGGCATCATTGGAAAGGTTATCCGTGGGGTCTTGGCGGATCCGCTCGATCACCACACGTACCCGTTCGTCAAACTCGAAGCCCAATACAACGTCACTCTCCGCCGGGAACAAGACCCCTTGCAAAGCCGTGTATGCCTGGTTGGCCAGCGCCTCTGTCTCAAACAAACCAACCAGTAATTTTCGCGCCTCTTCCATTGGCTCTACAGGCAAGTAAAGGCCGGAAGGGTCACGATGCATACGGCTCTGATGAAAACGCAAATCACGGCCCAGGGGATCCAGAAAACAACAGGCGATACGCCCCTCACCCGCCTCGGCGGAAAAGGTCAAACCCGCAGGCACCAGCGCACACCCCGCGGTGACTGTCTGCGCACCCACGGTAAACGGAATCGCGTCATCGAGGCCGACCAGTAACGTGTGAGCCCCCTGGGTGAGCGCCGATAGCGGCCCGATAAAGCCCAGATAGAGCGTGCGCTGCGGCCATAAGTAGAGCGTCGCACTCGGCGACAAGACTGGCCCATGATCCGTTGTCATTGTTGTTTTTCTCTCTTTTGCCCGGTTTGCGAGCCGCATCACAGATGACAAATCGATGCCCGAATTCTTACAAGTTTAGTACCACTGAACCCGCCTATAGTCCAATCGTCGACAAAAAACCGCAGTCAGGCGCCGACTGCATAAAAGAACAAACAGGAGAACACCATGTCGATCACGCTACGCGGGCTCTGCGCGGCCCTGATACTGTGCGCAACAACGTCCCAGGCCCACGCCTGGTGGTGGTTTGGCAAAGACAAAAGCTACGCCGACACCCGATACCCCATCGTACTGGTAGGCGGCATCATTGCCTTCGATGACATCGCAGGCATCGATTACTTCTACGGTATTGCCGATGATATGCGCGACTACGGCGCCGAGGTCTACGAAAGCAATGTCAGCGCCCTGCAAAGCAACGAATACCGGGGTGAAGAGCTGATCGTCCAGATCGAGAACTATCTGGCGGTCACCGGCGCGGAAAAAGTCAATCTGATCGCTCATTCCCAGGGCTCGCCCACCTCCCGCTATGTGGCCGCCGTCCGCCCTGACCTGATTGCATCCGTGACCTCAGTACACGGTGAAAACCGGGGTACCGCCGTCGCGGATGTGATCCGCGGTGTCGTACCGGAAGGCAGCATCACCGAAGGCCTGGCCAACAGCATCGGTAATGCCTTTGGCGCGCTTTGGGAAAGCCTGTCGGGCGGCCCCAATCCGGGGGACCAATCCACCCGTGATGTCCTGGCAGCGTCCACCACCGAAGGCCTTGCTGCATTCAACCAGCGTTACCCACAGGCCATGCCAACCTCAGCCTGTGGCACCAGCGGCCAGCACACGGTAAATGGCGTGCGCTACTGGTCCTGGGGGGGTGACGGTGTGCACACCAACCTGTTCGACCCGTTTGATTCCCTGTTGGTCACCGTGACCCAGTTTGCCTTCAGCAATGGCGAAGCCCATGACGGCGTACTGCCGCTGTGTGGCATGTATCTGGGCAAACCCATTCGCCACAACTACAACCACAACCACGCTGACGCCATTCGCCAGCTGTTTGGTCTGATGGGCTGGGAAACCGATCCCAAGACCCTGTACCGCAACCATGCCAACCGCCTGAAAAACGCAGGCCTGTAAGCCCCCCACGGCGGGGCTCTGCCCCGCCGTTGACCGGAGCGCATCATGAAACGACACCTGGCATTGCTTACCACAGTGCTGATACTGGCCTGTGGCGTCTTTATTGCCCTCAAACGCCTGCCCGTGCCTGATGTGCTTTACGCGGGCAACACGAGCCGGGCACACACCGCCGTTGCGCATGAGGCACCGACATACTCCGCGTCGGCAAACACACAACCTGGAACCGACCCGGCGCCACTGGCTGCACGACTGACCGAACAATTGACCAAACAATTGAAAAACACCTCCCTGTCTGACACCACCGTGCCCGCCACCCTCACGATCAACAAGGCCGGGCGACTGGTGGTCGACAGCAACAGCAAGGCCGTGATGGATTACTTTCTGTCTCTCAGTGGGGAAATGCCCGACGCCCGGATTCGTGACCTCATGCAGCAATGGGCGACAGGCAACGCTGGCGAGGCTGCCGCAGACGATTTGCTCGCCCTGTATGACCGCTATCAGCGCTATCGGCAGCAATTTGCCAGCGGTGAGTATGCCGCCACCGGCAGCGGCACTATCCGCGATCAGCTGGCCCTGCGACAACAACTGCGCGATGACACCTTTGGCGCAGACGATGCGGCTGCCCTGTTTGCCGACGAAGACCGTTACGACCGCTTCAGTCTTCAGCGCCATGACATTCTGGCTTCGTCCATGGACGACCGGGAAAAAACCCGAGCCCTGAGCACGCTTCGACAGTCGCTCCCGGCGCATCTGGCGCAACAGCTCGAACAACAAACCAACCTGCAGACCCTGCAACAGGATGAGCAGCAACTTCGCGATGCTGGCGCCAACGACGCCGATCTGTTTGCCCTCCATCAGCAGCGCTTCGGTGATGCTGCAGCCTTGCGCCTGCAGGCACTGGACCAACAGCGACAAGACTGGCAACAGCGGCTGGACGACTACCATGGGCAGCGTCAGGTGATTCAGTCATCTGGCTTGTCCCGGCAGGATCAGGAACAGCAACTGGCGCAACTACGCAATGCCATGTTCAGCGAGACGGAACAACAACGGGTCGCGGCACTGGAACGCATCCAGTCCGCCTCACACTAGCGAATCTCCAAATCTTGTGGGGCAGCGTGAACAATCGGTAGACCGCATAAAAAAACGGGCAACATCCAGTTGCCCGCAAGGGAAGGTTTACTGCCGATAAACCCGATACTTCTAGTGACTGATCATCCAGGGCCGGGCGGACGGGAACATCTTGTTGCCCTCTGCCGTGTAGAACAGCTTGGACTTGCGCTTGTGATGACAGCAGCCCTGCTCTTTCTCCGATGCCTGATTGCCGTGACGCGGTTCATGTGCGGCCTTTTCATTACGCGCCATGGCATCGCGTTTTTCCGGGGCCATGTCCAGCAACTCCGGCGCCACCATGATGACCCTTGCAGACAGCGCGCCACAGCTGGGGCAAGGGGCACACTCGCCTGAGGCCTGCATGGGCACCAGATCGTGAAACAAACCGTGTTCGGCACACTTGTAGTCATACAACGGCATGATCAGCTCCTTTCTATCCGTTTACTTGTCTTTGGACAGCGGCACGTCGGTACTGCCTGCCACGCTGTGTTGCGGTCCATCCATCCCCGGCTTGATATCGAAGTCGAAGATGTCCGTAGGCAACCAGAGTGTTGCACACGCATTGGGGACATCCACTACCCCACTGATATGCCCTTGTACGGGGGCGCATCCCAGTAATGCATAAGCCTGGGCTCCGGTGTAACCGAATTTTTTCAGGTACTCGATGGCGTTCAGACAGGCCTGACGATAGGCCACATGCACATCCAGATAATGCTGCTTGCCTTCCTCATCCACGGAAATACCTTCGAAGATCAGGTAGTCGTCATACTTCGGCGCCATGGGGCTGGGCTTGAAGATCGGGTTCTTGATGCCGTACTTCTCCATGCCGCCCTTGATGATGTTGACGCGCAGGTGAATCCAGCCGGCCATTTCGATAGCACCGCAGAACGTAATTTCACCATCGCCCTGACTGAAGTGCAGATCCCCCACGGACAGACCGGCGTCTTTCACGTAGACCGGGAAGTACACCTGGGAGCCACGGGACAGATCCTTGATGTCACAGTTACCGCCGTGCTCGCGAGGCGGCACTGTACGGGCACCTTCTGCAGCAGCCTTGGCCTTGGCATCACCGCTCAACTTGCCCATGTGGGCGGTGTCCGCGTAGGGCAGGTTGGCCAGCCCCGGCACGCGATCGGGCTCGGTGTCGTAGAGTTCTTTCTCACGGGTGTTCCACTCGTCAAGCATTTCCTTGGACGGCAGACAGCCGATCAGGCCCGGGTGAATCAGGCCGGCGAATTCCACATTGGGAATATGGCGGGACTTGGTGAACATGCCGTTGAAGTCCCAGATGGATTTCTGCGCTTCCGGGAAGTGTTCCGTCAGGAAACCGCCGCCATTCTGCTTGGAGAAGAAACCATTGAAACCCCACTGACTCTCGTCAAAGGTGCCGATATCCAGAATATCCACCACCAGCAGATCGCCGGGCTCTGCGCCTTCTACACCGACCGGGCCGGTAAGAAAGTGCACCTGGGTCAGGTCCACATCACGCACATCATCGGCGCAATCATCATTCTTGATCTGGCCGCCGGTCCAGTCGTGGCATTCCAGAATAAAGTCGTCACCGGGCTTCACCATTTTTGCCATGGGGATGTCCGGGTGCCAGCGGTTATGAATATTCTCGTTCTCGTAAGGGGATTGGTTCAGGTCAATCTTGATGATCGTTTCAGCCATGGTGTGCTCTCCTCCGGTTTGACACGGGGATTGCCAACCAGAAAAGGCAATCCCGTCGTTCCGGAATCACTATCGGCAAATCCTGTCATGACCACCATTCGCCCATGTCCCACTTGGGGTACGTCATTTGACGTATTGATGGCCGCTACACGCCCTACGCAACACGCCCCCGCCTTGCAAGCGGGTCATGTTTTCAAGAACCCAACAGGCCCGCCGGGTAAACCAGACGGGCCTGTTGGCGTCATTACACTTAACTCCGCTTTCCTCTACTTGCGCAGGCTTCTCCCTGTAGGAACCCATGCTTGCAGGGCAATCCGAGCCTTGGCGAGGTAAGGATTTCAAAGACGGGTTCGAGAAACAAATTACGAGAATCCAGAATCGGTGACAGGTTCAAGATCAGTATCCTTGCCTTGCGGAACTCCAGACTCGACTCGTTTTATCTCGCTATCGCTCGAATCGCCCTGCAAGCCTGGACTCCTACAAAGGTTATGCCCTCACTGTTTTCCAGCGCCCCTGCCTACACCGGGATCACGATCAGCGAACCGTCTTCCATTCTGGCTTCAAAGGTATCGGCCTGGGGGTAATCCAGCATCACTCTGGCCAGTGGTGGGGAGAGTTCGTTGCGGATGCGTCGACCCATCTCGCGAGCACCAAAGCGCGTGTCGGTTGGGCGGCAGAGGTGACGTCGGGCGCCGTCACCGAGGCTCAGAACCACTTTCCGCCGATCAAGCTGCCGCTTGAGCCTGTCCAGCTCAATATCCAGCAGCTGACTGACCAGGTCCCGGTCAAGCGTATTAAAGGTGAGGATACGGTCGATACGATTCAGGAATTCCGGATCAAACTGGCGGTGCAGGGCCTGATCCACCAGATCCGGAATGCGCTGCCGGCTACGGTCTGGCTGCCACCAGCGGCGTGGATGCAAGGCCGCAATCTGGCTGGCCCCTGCATTACTGGTCATGAAGATCAGGCTGTTACGAAAATCGATGTCACGATTGCCGGCGGTTAATCGCAAGCGCCCCCGCTCCAGCACATTCAGTAGCGTGCGCACCACTTCAGGGCTGGCCTTCTCCAGTTCGTCGAATAACACAATCCCGGGCTTGCTGAAGCTGCCACGAATCGCTTCTTCATCGAACAGGTTTTGGCCTTCCTTGCTGCCCACATAACCCGGCGGTGCGCCGGTCAGTGACGCGGCATAGTGCTCCTGGGCAAGGGTACTCATATCGATACGGCATAGCGCATCGGCACTACCATGAATGGCCTGGGCCAACAGGCGAACGGTTTCTGTCTTGCCGACCCCGGTGGGGCCGACAAACAACTGTACTGACAGGGGGCGGTCTTCCGCACCGATATCCGCCTTGATGACCTGCAGCATGTCTGCCATGGCGTCCAACACCTGGGGCTGACCCACAATGTGCTTGCGCAAATGGGCCATGACCTCAGCAGGCTCGAACACGAAACGGTTCATTCGCCCAGAGCCGGTAGCCCAGCGCTGCCGGGCCACCTCCTCCTGGTGTGCTTCCAGCTTGTCGTTGATGAAAGGCATCAGCCCCCCGCGCTTTTCTCTTTGCCATCCACCGGTAGTTCGCCCACCGGACACTCGGCAACACCTACCGTGCTGCGGGTCATGGCTTCCACATTTTCCCGCGCCTTCTGCGCATCCATCACCCAGGTGCGATAGAAATCAAACGGGCAATCTGCCACCCCCTTGTCGCCATCACCTGACGCATGCATGCCGGTGTAGCCGCGGTGCAGCAGCTTGAACAAATGATTCTGGGATTGATCATTGGCGCGGGCATCACGGATCTGGCTCACGGACAGCTGCGCATACTGCACGCCCATATCCTCTTCGCCGCATTCACCCAGGGTGCGGCCATCGAAACCAATCAGTGCCGAGTGACCAAAGTAGGAATACACACCATCAAAGCCTGTGGCATTCGCAACTGCCACATAACAGTTGTTGGCCCAGGCCATGGATTTGGCCATCATCACCTGCTGTTCCTTGGCCGGGTACATATAGCCCTGACAACGCACGATCAACTCGGCCCCTTTCATGGCACAGTCACGCCAGATTTCCGGGTAGTTGCCGTCGTCGCAGATAATCAGGCTGATCTTCAGGCCCTTGGGCCCTTCCGTCACATAGGTGGTATCACCCGGATACCACCCTTCAATGGGGCACCAGGGAATACATTTGCGGTATTTCTGGACGATTTCCCCTTCGTTATTGATCAACACCAGGGTGTTGTAAGGCGCCTTGTGCGGGTGTTCCTCGTGACGTTCCCCGGTCAGGGAGAACACCCCCCAGGTATTGGCTTCCCGGCAGGCCGCGGAAAAGATCGCCGTTTCATCACCGGGTACCGTGGCAGCGGTCTCCATCATTTCGTCCGGGTCATACATGATGCCCATGGTGCTGTATTCGGGAAACACCACCAGATCCATGCCCGGCAGGCCCTGCTTCATGCCCTTGATCATGTCGGCAATCTTGCGGGCGTTATCCAATACCTCCGCCTTGTTATGAAGACGCGGCATCTTGTAGTTCACTACCGCTACGCCAACGGTATCGTTACTGCTGGAAATATCCCCGTGTCGCATGACTCTCTCCTGGAAAATGGGTTCAAAAAACGGGCGGGGTTACACCGCCAGATACGCAGCAATTTTTTCCTGGTTCACGTCGTCGCCACTTTCTTCATGAACGATCTTGCCTTTCTCGATCACCAGAATGCGGTCGGCCACATCCATCACAAAACTCAGCACCTGCTCGGACACCACAATGGACAGGCCACGTTCGTCACGGATACGTTTCAGGGTTTTCGCCATGTCCTTGATGATGGAAGGCTGAATCCCTTCAGTGGGTTCATCCAGCAACAGCACCTTGGGCCGGGTTGCCAGCGCCCGGGCAATGGCCAACTGTTGCTGCTGACCGCCGGACAGGTTACCGCCGCGACGGTTCTGCATTTCTTTCAGTACCGGAAACAGTTCATACAGATCTTCCGGCACTTTCTTTTCACCCACCGCCGCCAGCCCGGTTTCAATGTTTTCTTTCACCGTCAGGGTCGGGAAGATCATTCGCCCCTGGGGCACAAAACCGAGCCCGGCTTTCACCCGCTGAAAACTTTTCAGTCCGGTCAGATCCTGGCCATCAAGTTGCGCGGTGCCACCACGCATTTTTTCCATTCCGATCAGGGATTTCATCAGCGTGGTCTTGCCCATGCCGTTGCGCCCTACCACCGCCACGATTTCGTTCTCGGCGATGTTCAGGTTCATGTCGCTGATGATGGTGCTTTGGCCGTAAGCCACCTGCAGATTCGATACATTCAACATAGTCAGTACCTCGCCTCAGCGTCAGTGTCCCAGATAAACTTCGATGACTTTTGGATCCTGCTTGACGTGATCAATGGAGCCTTCGGACAACACCTTGCCCTGATGCATCACCGTCACCCGGTCGGCAATATCACCGACAAACTGCATGTCGTGCTCGATCACCAGCACGGTGTGGTTCTCGGTAATCACCCGCAGCAGCTCGGCGGTTTTTTTCCGCTCCGCCACAGACATGCCCGCCACTGGCTCATCCAGCATCAACAGATCCGGCTTCTGGATCAGCAGCATGCCGATCTCCAACCACTGCTTCTGGCCATGGCTAAGCAGAGCGGCTTCCTGATGCAACATGTCGGTGAGGAAGATGGTTTCTGCCACTTCCTCCACCGCTTCAATTACCGCAGCATCTCGCTTGAAGGCCAGCGCACCGATCACCGACCGTCCGGCGGGGTAGGACACTTCCAGGTTTTCAAACACAGTGAGATCTTCATAGATGGACGGGTTCTGGAATTTGCGCCCGACCCCGGCGCGAACAATGTTGTGCTCGCTCATCTTGGTCAGCTCTTTCCCCTGGAACTTGATGGAGCCGTCCGTGGCCTTGGTCTTGCCGCAGATCAGATCCAGCACCGTGGTCTTGCCCGCCCCATTAGGGCCGATGATTACGCGAATTTCCTTTGGCTCCAGGTACAGGGACAGATCATTCACGGCCTTGAAGCCATCGAAAGACACCGTCAACCCTTCTACCGCAAGAATGAAATCTTGTTTACTCGGGCTCATTTGGCTTCCTCCACAGGCAGGGTTTGTGCTTCAGCATTGCCACGGCGCAGCATGGCCGGCAGTTTGCTTTCCAGCGGCATCACATAGCGGCGATAGAGACCGGCAAGACCATCCGGGAAGGCCAGTACCACAGCGATAAACAGCACGCCCAGGCCGTACAGCCACAGTTCCGGGAAAGACTCAGAGAAGAAGGTCTTGGCGGCATTCACAATCAGTGCACCGTAGATGGCACCCAGCAGGGAGTTGCGGCCACCCACCGCGCACAGGATCACCATTTCGATGGACGGCACGATGCCCACGAACGACGGAGACATGAAACCCACCTGCAGGGTGAACATGGCACCACCGACACCGGCAAACATGGCCGCCAGACAGAACACAAAGATCTTGAAGGACGCCACGTCATAACCGGAGAATCGCACCCGGTCTTCCTGGTCACGCATGGCCAGCAGAATGCGGCCAAGCTTGCTGCGCATCACCCAGGCACCCACGATCAGGCAGACAAACAGCATGCCCACACACACGAAGTAGAGCAGTGTCTTGGCTTCATCCGTGCGGATATCCCAGCCCATCAGGGTACGCAGATCGGTAATCCCGTTGACTCCGCCAGTGAAGCCCTGCTGACCGATGATCAGAATGGTCAGGATGGCGGCAATGGCCTGGGTGATGATGGCGAAGTACACGCCACCCACACGGCGCTTGAACATGGCCACCGCAATGATGAAGGCCAGCAAGGCGGGTACCGCCAGCACCGCAATCAGGGTGAAGGAAAAGCTGTGGAAGGGTTCCCAGAACCACGGCAGCGCGGTGAGCTGGTTCCAGTCCATGAAGTCAGGAATCCCCGGGGTGGACTGAATGGCGGTGTTCTCCGGGCTGGACGCTTCCAGCTTGAGGAACATGGCCATGCAGTAACCGCCCAGGCCGAAGAAGATCCCCTGCCCCAGGCTGAGAATGCCACTGCGGCCCCAGCACAACACCAGTCCCATGGCCGCGAAGGCATAGGTCAGGTACTTGCCGACCATGTTGAGGCGGAAAGAATCCAGTGCCAGCGGGAAGACCACTACCAGCAGCAGCGCCAGCAGCACATAGTAGATGCCCTCGCGGGACTTCAACCATTCGATGAACAGATTTGCTTTCATGGCAGCCTCCTAGCGACGCACTTTCAGGGCGAACAGACCTTGCGGGCGCAGCATCAGAATGCCGACCACAAACAGCAGGGTCAGAACCTTGGCCATGGAACCACTCAGGAAGAACTCCATGGTGGACTGGGCCTGGGAAATGGTGAAGGCAGAAGCAATGGTGCCAAGCAGACTCTGGGCGCCACCGAACACCACCACCAGGAAGGTATCGACGATATACAGCTGACCAGAGGTCGGGCCGGTGGAACCAATCATGGTAAAGGCGCTACCCGCCACACCGGCGATGCCGCAACCCAACGCGAAGGTGACCCGGTCAACCCGGCCACTGTCGATACCCACAGCTTCGGCCATGGGACGGTTCTGCACCACGGCGCGCACCTGACGGCCCCAACCGGAACGGAACATCAGCAGGTAAACGGCGAAGGCGATCAGCAACGACAGCACCATCACAAACAATCCGTTGATGGGGATCTCCACCAGATCCGTGACAGCAATGGAGCCCATCATCCAGTCCGGCAGGCTAACCCCCACTTCACGGGCGCCGAACACACTGCGGTAGGTCTGTTGAAGAATCAGACTCAGGCCCCAGGTGGCCAGCAAGGTATCCAGGGGGCGATGATAGAGATGCCGTATCATCAACCATTCCACCAATGCCCCCAGTGCAAAGGTGACGACAAAGGCCAATATCATGGCCACAAAGAAATAACCCCCGTATAAACCGGGCATAACACTTTCAAACACCTGGGCAGTCAGATACGTGGTGTAGGCACCCAGAATCATGAACTCACCATGGGCCATGTTGATCACGCCCATTTGCCCAAAAATAATGGCCAGCCCCAGCGCCATCAGCACAAAGATGGAAAACAGCGACAGGCCGGCAAATCCCTGCATGGCGAAGATCGAGGTCAACTCCGTCATGGTGTAGTCAGCGAACATGGCAGGTACTCCCGAACAGTGATTGGCGTACTGTGATTAGGTAAAGCGGCAAGACAAAAAAACAGGTCAGGAAAGGAAAGGCCGACGCCCGATCAAACTTGGGCGCCGGTTAACGCAAGTGCTTACTGGTAACCTTCCGGGAACGGATCCGGCTCCATCAGGTCTTCCGTTTCGTAGATCACTTTGTACTGACCATCAGTCTGGGCCTGGCCGATTCGTGCCTTGGACCACAGGTGATGGTTCTCGTGAATGCGCACATAACCTTCAGGCGCAGTGGTCAGCTCGATGCCGGGAGAAGCGGCCTGCACTTTTTCGATATCGAAAGAGCCGGCTTTTTCCACCGCAGCTTTCCACAGCCAGGGGCCGAGGTAAGCCGCCTGGGTCACGTCACCAATCACGATGTCATCGCCCCAGCGTTCCTTGAACGCTTTCACGAAGGCTTCGTTGTTGGAGTTGGTCAGGCTCTGGAAGTACTTCATGGAGGCGTAGGCACCTTCCACGTTTTCACCGCCAATACCCAGGATTTCATCTTCGGTTACCGAGATGGTCATCAGCAGCGGCTTCTCTTTGGTGAGATCGACACCGGCGGCTTTCATCTGCTTGTAGAAGGCCACGTTGGAACCGCCCACCACAGAAGCAAAGATCACATCAGGCTTCTTCAACTTGATCTTGTTGATCACGGAGTTGAACTGGGTGTGACCCAGTGGGTAGTACTCTTCACCCACCACTTTCAGGCCCAGCTTGTCGATGTGCTTGCGGGCAATCTTGTTGGAGGTACGCGGCCAGATATAGTCAGAGCCGAGCAGGTAGAAAGTCTTGGCACCCTTCTCTTTGGCCAACCAGTCGATGCTTGCCAGAATCTGCTGAGTCGCCTCCTGACCGGTGTAGATCACGTTGGGTGACTGTTCCAGACCTTCGTAGAACGTCGGGTAATACAGCATGCCGTTGTATTGCTCGAACACCGGCAGTACCGCTTTACGGGAAGCGGAAGTCCAGCAACCGAACACGGCGGCCACCTTGTCGTTCACCAGCAGCTTGCGGGATTTCTCAGCGAAGGTAGGCCAGTCACTGGCGCCATCTTCCTGGATATATTCGATCTGGCGACCGAGTACACCCCCGGAGGCGTTGATCTGTTCGATGGCCAGCTTCTCGGCCTGCACAGAACCGGTCTCACTGATCGCCATGGTGCCGGTGATGGAGTGCAGGATACCTACCTTCACCGTGTCGTCGGTCACCGCCAGCCCGGTGGTATTGGCAGCGTCCGCCAGTGCGGAATTGGACAAGGCAAACAGCGCAGGTAACGCCATCAGCCCCCCCAGCAGGTGACGGCGCGTCCAGGACGACCGTTGGTTAGCAGAACGGGTTTTGCTCAATTTCATTGGTGTACCCCTCATCAGCGAATGTCACGGGAAGCACGTCGTTTCCCTCGCCAACGAGTATGGAAATCTGCCCCCCTGCCTCCCATTCGGAGATTGCGCCATCGAGGTACGTCATTTGACGCATACCGGGGCCACCCAAAGCCACCTATGCTCAGGCGCGAAGTAAATAAACGGGCATGGAATATGCATCAATTCAGAGCATTGCCAGATGCCCCGTTTTCCGGGGGCTGCGCAGGCCATGATGGCCTGCTTGCACATGTACACGGCGTCCGCGACAGGGATTTCCGCTGCCGAACCGGGTCCCCCTATGGCCATTGAACAGCGCATATTTCGCGTACGCCGAAGCTACAACCAGTGGGTGGCAAACCAGACCCTGGAAGACTTTGCCCTGCGTTTTACCGGCAAGGGCGCCCGGCGCTGGTCTGCCGGCCGGGTGGCCGGCACCGCCATTGGCGCAGTGACCTTTCTGGCGCTGGAAGCCATTGGCGGCGCCATGACGCTCAACTACGGCTTCATCAACGCCATGGCGGCCTGCGTGGCGGTGATGGCGGTGATCTTTTTGCTTGGCCTGCCGGTGAGTTACTACGCCGCCCGCTACGGGGTGGATATCGATCTGCTGACTCGCGGCGCGGGCTTCGGCTACCTGGGCTCCACGCTCACCTCACTGATCTACGCCTCGTTCACCTTTATCTTCTTTGCCCTGGAGGCGGCCATCATGGCCATGGCACTGGAGATCCTGTTTGGCATTCCCCTCACGATCGGGTACCTGATCAGCTCTCTGGTGGCGATTCCACTGGTCATCCATGGCATCACCACCCTCACCCGCTTCCAGTTATGGACCCAGCCCCTGTGGGTGCTGCTGCAACTGCTGCCGTTCGTGTTCATTCTGTTTCAGGACCCCTCAACCTTACCGCGCTGGACCGCCTTTGAAGGGCTTAACAACGATGGCGGCCATTTCAACCTGATCATGTTCGGGGCCGGCGCCACGGTGCTGTTTTCACTGGTAGCCCAGATTGGCGAGCAGGTGGATTTTCTTCGCTTCATGCCCGAATCGCGCAAGGGCAACCGGGCGCGCTGGTGGCTGGCGCTGCTGTGCGGCGGGCCAGGCTGGACGGTGATTGGCGGCCTTAAGGTATTGGCCGGCTCCTTTCTGGCCGTGCTCGCCTTTTACCATGGCCTGCCGCTGGAACAAGCCCAGGAACCCATGCACATGTACCTGGTGGCTTTCAGTCATGTGACCACCAACCCCACCTTTCTGCTGGCGCTGGCCGGAATTTTCGTCATCCTTTCCCAGCTCAAGATCAACGTCACCAATGCCTACGCCGGCTCCATTGCCTGGTCCAATTTTTTCTCGCGGCTAACCCACAGTCACCCGGGCCGGGTGGTCTGGCTGGTCTTCAATGTCGTGATTGCCCTGGTGCTGATGGAAATCGGTATCTATCGAGCCTTTGAATCCATCCTTGGCAGTTATGCGCTGGTGGCCGTGGGCTGGATGGGAGCGCTGGTCGCGGATCTGGTCATCAACAAGCCGCTGGGGCTCAGCCCCAAACACATCGAATTCAAACGGGCCTACCTCTATGACCTCAACCCGGTGGGTTTTGGCTCCATGCTCATTGCCACCGGGATCGGCCTGACCGCCAAGACCGGCCTGTGGGGCGCCACACCGGAGGCCCTTGCGTCCTTCATTGCCCTGGCCAGCACCTTCGTTACCACCCCCCTGCTGGCGCTCCTTACCCGCAGCCGCTATTACATTGCCCGCACCCCGGATTCCACCCGGGAGCTGGAGGGCCACGCCTGCTGTATCTGCGAGCACACCTTTGATCGTGAAGACATGGCCTTCTGCCCGGCCTATAACGGGCCGATCTGCTCCCTGTGCTGTTCGCTGGATGCCCGCTGCAACGACAGCTGCAAAACCAACGCACGTTTTTCCGAACAAATGATGGAATGGCTCGGCGGCCTGTTACCGGACACCATGATTCGACCACTGCGGTCACGCATGGGCCACTTCCTCGGTCTGCTGGTTGCCATCACACTGATCATGAGCGGCCTGCTGTCACTGGTGTATTACCAGATTCCGGTCAGCGATCCCCACGTTCAAGCGCTGATGGCTGACACGCTGATCAAGGTGTTTGCCATTCTCATCATCATCAGCGGCGTGGTGGCCTGGCTGTTCGTGCTGGCCCACGAAAGCCGGGTGGTGGCCCAGGAGGAAAGCCGTCGACAAACACGCATGCTGATGGAAGAAATCAAGGCCCACGAAAAGACTGACCGGGAGCTGCAAAAAGCCAAAGAGCTTGCTGAGGCCGCCAACCAGGCCAAGAGCCGCTATCTCACCGGTCTCAGCCATGAGCTGCGCTCGCCATTGAATGCAGCCTTCGGTTACGCACAATTGCTGGAACAGGACCCCACCATCCCGGACAACCGCCGCGATGCCATCGGCGCTATTCGTCGCAGTACCGAGCACCTGTCAGATCTGATCGAAGGCTTGCTGGAAATTTCCAAGATTGAAGCCGGTCGGCTGGAACTGTATCGCAATCAGGTTTGCGTCCCGGAACTGATCGACGAGCTGGTCACCATGTTCCAGTTACAGGCGGCCGAAAAAGGTATCGGCTTCGAATTCCGCAGCAAGACCCCGATCCCCGGCTGGGTTACCACCGATGAAAAACGGCTACGGCAGATTCTTATCAATCTGCTTTCCAATGCCATCAAGTTTACCCGCGAGGGACAGGTCACCCTGACCTTCCGCTATCGCAACCAGGTGGCCGAGTTCTCCATTGCCGATACCGGCGTGGGCATCGACGAGGAAGACTTGCAGCGGATTTTCCGCCCCTTCGAGCGCGTGCGAAAGCCCGGTATTCCCAGTGTTCACGGCACCGGCCTGGGACTGACGATCACCAAACTACTGGCCGATATCATGGGCGGCGACATTCAGGTCAGCAGTACACCCGGGCAAGGCAGTGAATTCCGCCTCTCTGTGATGCTGTCACGCCTCAATGGCCCGGATCCCGTCCACCAGGAGCGCAGCCCGGTGATCGGCTATACCGGTGAGCGAAAGAGCCTGCTGATTATCGATGACGACCCTTCTCACCGCGGCCTGATCAGCGATCTGCTGACGCCACTGGGCTTTGTGCTCAATGAAGCACCGGACGGGGAAACCGGCATGCAACTGGCGCGACATATCAACCCGGATCTGATCCTGATGGATATCTCCATGCCGGGCATGAGCGGCTGGGAAACCGCCCAGCATATTCGCCGCCAGGGCTACCGCGGGCCCATCGTGATGCTGTCGGGCAACGCCCGCGAAAACCAGCCAGACATCCCGGAAGGGCTGCACAATGATTACCTCACCAAGCCGTTCAAGTTGAACGCGCTGGTGGATTGCCTGGCCCGGCAACTGGGCCTGACCTGGCTACACCAAAACAGCGCCCCGCAGAAACGCATTCCTGTTACCGAAGAACCGGTGATCCTGCTCGACCAGACACTACGCGATGAGCTACTGGCACTGGCCGAGATTGGCCACCTCAGCGCCCTGCGCGAGCGCCTGGACGAAGCCAAAGCCAAGGGACAACTGCCCACCGCCCTGGCCGGCGATCTGGATTCCCGATTGACCCTGTTTGATTTTCAGGCGGTGATCCGCCTGCTGGAGACTGCCGCATGAACGCCGCCCAACAACGCAAAGACCTGATTCTGGTCGTCGACGACTCCCCTGATTCCCTTGGCATGATTCATCACGCACTGGATCAGGCGGGGCTGACCGCCCTGGTCGCACTGGAGGGCCAGCAGGCCCTGGGCATCGCCGAGAAGATGACACCGGACCTGATTCTGATGGATGCCATCATGCCGAACCTGGACGGTTTCGAAACCTGCCGCCGGCTGAAACAGCACCCTTCCCTGTCATCCGTCCCGGTGATTTTCATGACCGGGCTGACCGAAAGCGAAGATGTGGTTCGCGGCCTGGAAGCCGGTGGCGTCGACTACGTGACCAAACCGGTGCGCCCCGACGAATTGATTGCCCGGATCCGCGTCCACCTGAACAACGCCCGCATGACCCAAAGCGCCCACACCACATTGGACCGCCTGGGCCAGACCAGCTTCTCTACCACCCCGGCAGGCGAATGGCGCTGGGCAACACCACAAGTGGAACAGCTGCTGGACAAGACCGGCGTTCCCCGCGAACAGCTGGCCGAGGCGATTCAACGGTGGATGAGCCACCAACCGGAACGTGGACAACAACTCAACCAGCTGCCGGGCAACCTGCAGGTGCGTTATCTCGGCCAGGCCGAAAACCACGAACGCCTTTTCCGTTTGCTGCACCATGACAGTGATGCCGAACTGGAGATGCTGAAAACCGCCTTGCACGTGACGCAACGCGAAGCCCAGGTGCTGGCCTGGATCGCCCACGGCAAAACCAACCGGGAAATTGCCCAGATCCTGGAACTGAGTCCTCGTACGGTAAACAAGCATCTGGAACAGATCTTTCGCAAGCTGGGCGTGGAGAATCGCACCGCTGCTGCCGCCATGGTGATCCAGCTGCTGACGCGGTATTGAGGACAGCGGCAAGCTTCAAGCTGCAACACGAGAGCCGGTTTCGCCACACCTTGAACGCTTTCCCCGCGAACCACAGCGCCATGATCGTGGGTACAGCATCGTCGATCCGGTAGCGTAAAGCCGCGCCTTGTAGCTTGCGGCGATTTCCTACCCCCCCGGGGCCATTACCGCAGGTAACAGCACCGCCACGCTGCCATAGCTGGCCACCAGCAAGGCCATGGCAATGCCCAACCCCAGGAAAGGCCCCACATTCAGGGCACGATGAAAAATGAATGCCTGGGCGGCCAATTGCCAGCTCACCAGCAGCAGAATAAACACCTGCACCCAGTCAGCGCCGGGTCCGAACAACCAGCCACTGAACAACAACGGCAGATTGGCCAGCGACAACACCACATCCACCCCCACCAGAGAGGTCGCCGTCTGCAGCCAGCGCCCACCGAGCCCCTTGAAGGCCAGCATCATGAAAGTGCCACCCAGCAAAACGGTCAACGCAATCCACTGGCTACCCAGCAGCAATGACGCAGGCAAGCCCTGCTGCAACAGACCAACCAGTAACTGCAGGCCGGACCACAGCAACAGCACCAGCGCAAACACAGACTGGGAATAGGGTGTGTGTTCCGGGCTGGCCCGAAAGATGGCTAACCGCCAGAACAAGGTAATGAGTGCATTCATGGGGCGCTATTCTTCCAGAGCGGGGGAAAAACAGCTACCAGCTATGAGCGACGAGCCATCAGAAAAAGCTAAAAGCGCAAGGTGCAGATCCTTCCGTGTCCTATGCTCGCGGGCACAGCGAATCAGATTGATGGCTTGCTATCCCGCGTTTCGTAGCTCGTAGCTCATGGCTCGAAGCTGCTTCGTCCGACAACATCGGGTGTGTTTCCGCCCTGCCTTCGCTAGAATGCCCACAAATCGAACCAAGGGGTCTGTCACATGGCGCGTAAAAACGCTTTCTACGCTCAGTCTGGCGGTGTTACCGCCGTCATCAATGCCTCCGCTGCCGGCGTGATCGAAGCCGCCCGTGAGAACAAAGATGTCATCGGCAAGGTTTACGCCGGCCGCAACGGCATTATCGGTGCCCTCACCGAAGAACTGATCGACACCAGCAAAGAAAGCAAAAGTGCCATTGACGCGCTCAAGTACACCCCCGGTGGCGCGTTTGGCTCCTGTCGCTACAAACTGAAAGACCTGAAAACCTCCCAGCGCGAATACGAGCGACTGATCGAGGTCTTCAAGGCGCACAATATCGGCTATTTCTTTTACAACGGTGGCGGCGATTCCGCTGACACCTGCCTGAAGGTCTCCCAGCTGTCAGAAAAAATGGGCTACCCGATCCAGGCCATCCACGTCCCCAAGACCGTGGACAACGACCTGCCTTTCACCGACGTGTCTCCGGGCTTTGGCTCCGTCGCCAAATACACCGCCGTGAGCTGCCGTGAAGCCGCCCTGGACGTGGCCAGCATGTGCGCCACCTCCACCAAGGTGTTCGTCATGGAAGTGATGGGCCGTCACGCAGGCTGGATCGCCGCCGCCGCGGGCCTGGCCAAGGAAGAGAACGACGATGCTCCGCATCTGATCCTGTTCCCCGAAATCGCCTTCGACAAGGCAGCCTTCATGAAGAAGGTACAGGCCACCGTTGAAAAAGTGGGCTACTGCGTCATCGTGGTCTCCGAAGGTGCCCGTTATGAAGACGGCACCTTCCTGGCTGACGCTGGCACCACCGACGCCTTCGGCCACAAACAACTGGGTGGCGTCGCGCCGGTCATTGCGCAGATGGTGAAAGCAGAGCTGGGTTATAAATACCACTGGGCGGTGAGTGACTACCTGCAGCGGGCGGCCCGCCATATCGGTTCTGCCACCGACATGGAGCAAGCCTACGCGGTCGGCCGTGCTGCGGTGGAATTTGCTGTCGCCGGCAAGAACGCGGTGATGCCCACCATTGAGCGCAAGAAGACCAAGAAATACAGCTGGACCATCGGTGAGGCCCCGCTGAAGAAAGTCGCCAACGTGGAAAAGCCCATGCCGCGCAAGTTCATCAGCAAAGATGGTTTCGGCATCACCCCGTCAGCGCGCGAGTACCTGGCCCCGCTGATCGGTGGCGAATCCTACCCTCCTTACAAGAATGGTTTGCCCCAGTTCGCCAAGCTCAAGCTGGCACCGGTGGCGAAGAAGTTGAACGACGTCTTCGACGTATAAATGCCCTCGAAGCTATCAAAAAAAGCCCCGCACCGCGGGGCTTTTTTTGCCCTGGGGCCGTTAGCCCCCCTCTGGAAAAGGCAATACGCCAAACCAGTTCAATCCTGTGACGCCGTAGGTCCGGCGCCCCCCCACGACAGGCTTGCCACTAAACGCAGAACGTAAACCTATCCGCAAGTGCGTTGCTCGCCACGCGTTCACCAGCCAGGAAAAAATTACCCCGAGTTCAAAGAGGAAAACAAGGTTTAACGCTCAGTGTGTTCGGTAGTAAAAATTGTATTTTAAGGAGTTGGGTAGTCGCCGCAGCGAACAAACGCCTGCAGGACGGCCCGAAGGGTAAAAGTAGCGAATAACCAACGCTACCAAGGGAAGGGATAAATCATTCCACCCGGACCCCACAGCGTATCAAGCTGTGTTCTGAAGCGAGTCTCGTCGCCTGTTGAAACAAACCCTGCCCGCCCTTCCCTCCCGCCTGCCGTCAGCAAGCCGTGCAGCTCCAACCGCCGTGCAACTTCCCGGGCCACGGCCTGCTGGGTGCTGATGATGGTCACATCCGGCCCCGCCACGGCGGCGATCTGCTCGGCCAGAAAATGGTAATGAGTACAACCCAGCACAAGGGTATCTGCCTTCTCCGCCAGCAACGGGGAGACGTATTCCCGCAGCAGATCACGCGTCTCGGCGCCATCAAAATCCAGCGCTTCGACCTGATGAACCAGACGCGGGCAGGGCTGCACCAGCAACTTCACATTGCTGCTGAAACGTGCGGCCAGGTTTTCAAAGGAATGGGTTTGCAGGGTTCTCGGTGTGGCAAGCACACCCACCACACCACTTCGCGTGTTTTCAACCGCAGGCTTCACACCCGGCTCCACGCCAATGATCGGCACCGAAAAGCTGTCGCGCAATTGAGTGATCGCCGCGGTGGTGGCGGTATTACAGGCCACCACAACCGCCCTTGCGCCACATTTCAGCAACAGCTCCGTGATCGCATGCATACGTTCACGGATAAAGTCATCGCTCTTGTCTCCGTAAGGCGCATGACAGGAATCTGCTACATAAAGAATATCTTCCGCTGGCAAACGCTCACGCACAGCCCGGGCAACCGACAGGCCGCCAATGCCGGAGTCGAAAATACCGATGGGGGAAGACAGGTTCATCAAGCGATTGGCTCAATCTTGCCGTTGAGTAAGGGCGATTGTACTGCAAGGCACACCCGCTCGCAGAGCCCGCGTCTGCTTTTTTCACGCCAGCGAGCCCATTTCATGGCTGTTTCTTTTCCCGGGCATGATCCAGCAGATCGTCGACAAAGGCCTGCTCTTGGTGCAGGTCATCCGCCTGCTCCGGTGCCGCCGGCAACACCTGATTCAGGATAACCGCTACCAAACCACACAGGCTGATCCCCTGCAGGGTAAAGTCGCCATTACCCATGACCATACCGCCAATTCCAAAGATCAGGGTCACCGCCACGATCACCAGATTGCGCTGAGCGTGCAGATCGACCTGCGCCTTGATCAGCGTATTCATGCCCACACTGGCGATGGAGCCGAACATCAGAATCAGGATGCCCCCCATCACTGGTGTCGGAATGCTCTGCAACACCAAACCGAACTTGCCGATAAAGGCCAGAGTAATGGCAAAGATGGCTGTCCAGGTCATCACCACCGGATTAAACACCCGGGTCAGCATCACAGCACCCGTCACTTCGGAATAGGTCGTATTGGGTGGCCCACCAAACAGTGCCGCCGCCATGCTGGCGACACCGTCCCCTGTAAGGGTGCGGTGCAAACCGGGCTTGCGAATATAGTCCTTGCCGGTGACATTGCTGATTGCCAACACATCCCCCACATGCTCAATCGCCGGGGCCAGCGCCACCGGCACCATGAACAGAATCGCCGGCCAGTAGAAGGTGGGAGCAATAAAGGTGGGCACCGCCAGCCAGCTGGCCTGACCCACCGCAGAGAAATCCACCATTCCCATGAACAGGGCGGTCAGATAACCGGTCAGCACACCGCACAGAATAGGCAGCAGCCGGAACAACCCGTGCCCCAGCGTGGCCACCAGCATCGTGGTAAGCAGGGAGATCATGGCCACCAGCAATGCTTCACCGTAGGGAAACAACGCTGTCTCGCCATTTCCGGACAGGCCCATAGCGAAATTCACCGCGGTGGGCGCCAGGCTCAGACCAATCACCATGATGATTGGCCCCGTGACAACCGGGGGCATCAGCTTGTGCAGAAACCCCGGGCCACGCCACTTCACCAGCGCTCCCAGAATCACATACACCACCGCCGTACACAGCAGCGCGCCCATAGTTGCCGGTACGCCCCACTGCTCTACCCCATGGGAGATTGGCGCGACAAACACAAACGATGAAGCCAGAAACACCGGAATGGAACGCCGGGTAATCCACTGAAACAGCAGCGTCCCCAAGCCTGCGGTGAACAGCGCCACGCTGGGATCGAGTCCGGTCAACAGCGGCATCAGCACCATTGCGCCAAACGCCACAAACAGCATTTGCGCTCCGATCAGGATGATTTTCCAGTTCCAGAAACCGCCCGCCTGGCTCATGCCTTTCTCCCATTCACGTCCGACTGTTACCGCGTGCCAAAGATCTTGTCACCGGCATCACCAAGCCCGGGCACGATATAGCCTGCGTCATTCAGTCCCTGATCCACCGACGCGGTATAGATATCCACATCCGGGTGGGCCGCCGTGACCTTCTCGATACCTTCTGGCGCTGCCACCAGCACCAACGCACGAATCTGTTTGCAACCGGCTTTCTTGAGCATGTCGATGCACGCCACCAGAGAACCGCCGGTCGCCAGCATGGGGTCGATCACCAGCGCCAGCCGCTCATCAATGTCATGGGCGAGCTTCTCGAAATACGCCACCGGTTCCAGGGTTTCCTCATCCCGATACACCCCCACCACACTGACCTTGGCACTGGGAATCAATTCCAGCACTCCGTCGAGCATGCCAATGCCGGCACGCAGAATCGGCACTACCGTGACCTTCTTTCCCTTGATTCGCTGGGCCGGTGCCGGGCCCATCCAGGTATCCACCTTGTAGTCTTCCAGCTCGAGATCGCTGGTCGCCTCATAGGTCAGCAGGCTGCCCACCTCCGCGGTGAGCTGGCGAAAACTGCGCGTGCTCAGGCTCTGCTGACGGAGCAAACCCAGCTTGTGCTTGACGAGGGGGTGGCGAATTTCGTGTAGGGACATGGGCGTTGGCTCCAGAAAAAACGGTCTGCGCGTATTGTGCGGGTTACAGCACAAATGTCACTGGTGTACATGCTGTCCACCGGGGTATCGCACCCGGTTTGTCGGTGCTAATGTCAAAGAAAAGAAAAATCAGGACCAGACCGTGAACAAGACCCTTGCCGAAATGCAGCGAAAAGAGTTTGTTTATGAGTGTGCCAGCCGCGCGCTGGCCGCCAGTTTCTCCAACCCGGCCGCCAAACCGTCCATCGCCAGTATGGTTCGCGACGCCGACAAGCTCTGGGAGGAACTGCAGGAATGGGAAACCCTTCGACAGGAGTCACAACTATGAAGTCACTGATCCAGATCCTTGTTATCACCTGCGCGCTGCTCGCCGGCCCCCTGTGGGCCGCAGACAGCATCAGCATCAGTGAGCTGAAACAGGCGATGCAAAGCGGCAACACCCCGATCATCATCGACGTTCGCGATGAGGACGAATACCTGGCCGGACACATTCCTGGTGCTATTCTGGTGCCAGCAAAGAACGTTGAGCACCATCTGGATATGCTTGAGAAGTACCAGAAGGAAGAGATCGTGCTGTACTGCCAGTCCGGCCGACGCGCCAGTGCGGCCGCCACCACACTGGAAAACGCCGGGTTCAAGCATGTGAAGCTTCTGGATGGTAATTTCCCGGGCTGGCAAGCCAGCAAATAAGCCCTTTTTCTTACTCCGGTGCCCTCTACTGGCACCGGAATAAGCATATTCCCATTCCTTCCTCCGCTACGACCTTCGGCCATTAGCCGCGAGCCCTCGCCGTTGCTATAATCCGCGCCCACCACCAACCCTGTTGAGAAGGACAGACCATGGATTTTGCTAAGGTTCCCGCCGGTAAAGAGATTCCGGAAGACATTTACGTGGCCATCGAGATCCCGGCCAACGCTGACCCGATCAAGTACGAGATCGATAAAGACAGCAACGCCGTATTCGTCGACCGTTTCATGGCAACTCCCATGTTCTACCCGGCCAACTACGGCTACATCCCCAACACCCTGTCCGAAGATGGTGACCCGCTGGACGTGCTGGTTGTCACCCCTTACCCGGTGGTTCCCGGTTCCGTAATCCGCTGCCGCCCGGTTGGCATCCTGAACATGACCGACGAAGCCGGTAAGGATGCCAAGCTGGTTGCCGTACCGCACACCAAGCTGACCAAGCTGTACGACAACGTGAAAGACATCAACGATCTGCCCGAGCTGCTGCTGGCCCAGATCAAACACTTCTTCGAGAACTACAAGGATCTCGAAGCAGGCAAATGGGTGAAAGTTGACGGCTGGGACGGCGTTGACGCCGCCAAGGCCGAGATCCTGAAGTCTGTTGAAGCTTACGAAAGCAGCAAGTAAGACTCACAGATCGGCACGCGTTTGCCGTTAACGCGTTGCCCAGGACTGGCATTGCGCCGGTCACGAGAGGCCGCCCCCAGCGATGGGGGCGGCCTCTCTGCGTTGCATCACAGGGAATCCGACGGTCAGGGCAAGACCGCCTCCCAATCCGGGTTTCACACTAAACGCAAAAAGGGCAGCCAACGCTGCCCTTGGGTTGACCACCTGCAACGCCCCTACAGGGTTTTCAGGTACTCCACGATGGCCCGGCGTTCGTGATCTGTCAGCACGGCATTGAACTCGTGACCCTCGTTGCCCTTGCCGTGCATGTGAGTGTTGAAGATCTTGCGGTCTTCCATCTGGTCACGGGTCAGCGTGGGCGGATTGAGGATGTTCCAGCTCAGGACCAGATTGGAATACAAACGAGACATGATCTGCTCGAACAGCGGGTCTTTCTCTTCGTCATTGGGATCACAGTTCAGATACGGCGTAACCGCAGGATTCCACCAGGTCCGATGCTCGCACTTCACAGTCTCGTATTTCCAGCCAAGTCGCTGCTGGTCGTAAGCGCGATCCAGATCCGTGTCATAGCCCATCACTACCCGGCCCTTCTGGTCCCAGCGCGCCGGAGCAGATTGGCGCCGCCACAGCGGTTGTCGGGCAGCGGGATCCAGAATTTCCCAGACGTTGGGGACCGAACCGTTGTGGAAGTACGGGGCAGAGGCCCAAACGCCGTAAAGAGGCGGAGCCAGATAACCAGGCTCACGGTCACCGCGAAGACGCTCCTGATTTTGCGGTCCACAATCCTGGCTGGTGCCACGGGTTGCAGGATAGCCGAAGAAATTTTTGGCCCCGGCTAGCTGGACAGCCTCATTGTTGGTTTCCAGGCGTACCGGATCGGTCCCGATAATATCCATGGGCACAATGTAGCCCGCCATGCCTTCCAGCTCCGGCGTGGCCAGGAAATCAGGATCGTCCGCATACCGCTTGGCGTAGGCACCATGACAACCGGCACAGGAACCGTTGCCTTGCGGACGGGGAATGGCGTTGTTACGTTCCGGCGCCCACATGTCCAGGGTATGGAACAGCTCTGCCCCTTCCCGTGCCAGTGCGTCATCGACCGGATAGGGATACTCCGGTGATTTGAGCCCTTCGATCCAGGTATTCACCGCCGGTCCGTGGGCGCGCATCCAGTCCTGCCCCCGTTCACTGACCGGTCCGCCCATCGCACCAAACAACCCGAAGAAGGGGGTGTAGAACACCATGTCCACACGACCGGCATCCATGGGAAATACCCCATCAACAAATTTCACCGGACGATGCCCCATGTTCCACCAGGCTGGCGTGTCCATGTCTGCCGTGGAACCGGAATTCATCACGCCAATGACTTCCGCTGGCGTCAATGGCTCCTCATCCGGAAACAGGAATGCCAGATTAATGTCACTGGCATTGTTGGTACCACGGCTGCGGTTAAGGTTGGCAAAGGTGGCCATCGACGCCGGGTAGCCCAGCGGCAACATGTCGCGGAGCAACAAATCCAGATCGGCAAGACTGCTGCCACCGCCGTAGATCACGCCTGGCCCCGTTCCCTCGCGGGAACCTGCCACGCCGCTGTGGCAAGCATGGCAGGTCACCCCGATACGGCCACTCCATGACCCATCCGGGTTGCGCAGCTGGGTAAACATCTCCGGCAACTTGCCGGAACCGCCATCAGTACGGTTGGGGTCTTCACCGGGCAAAGGGTAGGGATTGGGGCTGTCGCCAAAGCCCGAACCATAACGCTCGGCAACCAACTGATCGAAATTATCCGGGCGGAACGCAAAGCCTCCCCAGATCCGCCATACCTGGTTAAATTGTTGAGCGCTGAACGTGGACATGCCGTAACCCGCTTCGGGTAGAGTCGGATCCTGCCCTGCGAACAAGGCAGCAACGTTCGGACCGCCGGTGTCCATTAACCCCTCACCGTGATAGAAACGTTGACGTAAGCCGCCACAAGTCGTGGGGTGCCCCTCCTCCTTCACCAGCTCAGGATTGAGGTGACATTCTTTCCAGTAGGCATTGAAGTGCACCGCGCGGCCATCACTGATACCGGGCTGCACCAGAGTGCGCGGATCTTCCGGCATGAGGGTGTTATCCGGTTTGCCGTAACAGAAATCCCACTGGGCAGAGCCTCCGTGCTTACTGTCGAGCAACGCATCCGACGCAGCACAGGCTGGGGCGACCAACGCCAGGAGAAAAACCGGAAGAAAGAAACGAAACAGGAGAAATGAGGGCGCCCCCTCGGCTTGCTGCAGCATGGCTGATCCTCCAGGTGCGTGATCGCACCAGCATGGGATGGCTAGGTGGAGGAAAAGGGGCGCAATGCGTGTACCCGAGTGCCCGAGTTCGGCCCACTTCTCTTCCTTTGTTATTTCGTGACCCCCAGGTCACGGCAAAGGAAGCTACAAAAGCGGCCAAAATGAGTCAAATATATAAATATGTCTCACTGTTAACTTCTTTGCTTACGGAAAATATTGCACTCAGTTAAATAATACCTTTACTTTCAAAAAGCTAAATAGAAATCCCCTCTCATTGAAGCCTACCTGAAAACCTGCCTCAGCCGACATACGGTATGCAGCAAGACTCACAGTCAGGCCGTCTCACCCACCGTCTCGGTACCCCTTCGGGGTCACCCCACTCCAGCGCTTGAACGCCTTGGAGAAGTTGGCCACATCGCTGTAGCCCAGCGTGTAAGCC
This sequence comes from Alcanivorax sp. P2S70, assembly GCF_000475295.1. Taxonomy (NCBI): domain Bacteria; kingdom Pseudomonadati; phylum Pseudomonadota; class Gammaproteobacteria; order Oceanospirillales; family Alcanivoracaceae; genus Alcanivorax; species Alcanivorax sp. P2S70. Next base: position 1,209 of record NZ_AXBZ01000076.1, on the reverse strand, counting down.
ACCTCACTGATACTGAGATCAGGCTTTTCCAGCAACCGTTGCGCCTGCCGATAACGCTCTTCATCCTGCAACTGACGATAGCTGAGCCCGGCCTGCTGCAAATGCCGCTTCAGGGTTCGGGCAGAGACCGCCAACCGGTCCGCCATGGCTTCCAGTGAGGGCAGCGGTGCCGGGTGGTCCTGCAAGGCGGTGCGAATCCGCTCTGCGGTCACCCCTTCCTCTTCTGTGCGCCATTGACGAAATTGCATCTCACACTGCTCTCGGGCAATGGCAGCCACTTGAGGGTCAGCCAACCGCGGCCGCGCCGCCAACGCTGACAACGGGAAAATCAGCGCATCGCTGGACTGCTCGAATAACACCGGCACGCCCACGTCCTTTTTCAACGCAGACAGCCACTCCGGGGCAGCACCTTGCCGATGGATCAGTGTCCCCTCCGGCAAGGTCTCCAGCAGCTGCTCGACCATAAACACGAGCCCAACCAGCATGGCCTCAATAATGAAGTCATGAGCAATCCCCAACGAGCGGGTACTGCGCAATTGCAGGTGGGCAAAGTCCCCTTTTCGGGCCTGATGAATTTCCAGAAAAGGGGCCCGCAAGCCGAGAAAACGGCAGGCGGCATCCAGTGCATCCTGGGCGCTGGCGCTGGACAGCGCCAACAGGCCCACAGGCCCATGCAGGGTAATACTCATGGCCCGGGCATAGCGAAACCCCAAACCGCGCTCCCCCACCATTTCCACGCCACGCTCCGCCACCGTCTGGGCCAGCGACATGGATACCCGCCGGTCTACCGCCAGCAACTCATCCCGGCTGACCCCCAACCCCGCCAGCAAGGCGGGGGCATCAAGGTCCAGCGAGACCAACAGGTCATAGAGCAACACCACATAAATGCCAGGAACACCGGCATTTCCCCAAGGACGGCCCGAACTCACCATTTGTTGGCCCTCCGCGACAAGACCATTAACTGCATGACATCGCATAGTAGCTCAGGAGCCTCTAAATGACTCCTTGTGTGCTCAGTCTTTCAGGCCGGCTCGCAATCTAGGCGCATTTTTGAAGGCATGCTGGTTGCCTGTCGAGAAAATGCAACAACGAGTGCGGGCCGGCCTGGAAGACCCGGAGGGCGCGACCTGAAGCGCACATCTGCTGCGCCTTGCCTCTCGAAAAGGACACCACCCTGACCATCGAGACAAGACACAACAGCTGCACGCT
>NZ_AXBZ01000075.1:0-7943 GCF_000475295.1 Alcanivorax sp. P2S70 | reverse complement strand
TGCCTGATTGTTAAAGAGCTTGGAAGCTGTTTGCTTCCCGACTGCGTCGTTGGCGTGTTGCCGTGTCCGCCGTCGTTGTGGGGGCGCATTCTAGAGATTTCCGGAGAACCGTCAACACTTTTTTCACGACTTTTTTATCAAACGGTCACCTTTTAAGCATGGAGTGCAAAAAAGCGCCGAAAACCCCCTTTTTCGGCTATTTGTTGCTCAACCTGTGATCTTTCAGGCCGCGATAAATCAACAGCATCGCCAGAACAAGCGCAAAGATCAGGGTCTCCCCGTAGCCGGATTTCTGTACCCAGCTCTGGTGTACCACCCCCAAGATGACAGCCGGAAAGACCAAACGGTGCAATTTCGCCCACCGCGCGCCCATGCGACGACGGGCCTTGCGGGTACTGGTTGCCGCCAATGGCCACATTGCCAGCCAGCCAAGCAAACCAACAATGATATAGGGCCGCTTGCCAAGCTCCTCCCCAAGATAGTTTGGGTCCCAGCCCAGCAACAAGGTTGCCCAGGCAAGAAAGTGCAGACTGACATAGCCAAATGCCCACAACCCAAAGGTGCGCCGCCAGACCACCAGACCCGGAACCCTCAGTAGCTGTGCCGCGGGCCGCATGGTCAGACAGGTCAGCAACAGCACCAGAGCCCACCAGCCCAGGCGCTCCACAAACACCTCAGCCGGGTCGGGCCCCAACTGTCCACTGGCCGCCTCCAATACCAGCCATGCCAGGGGCGCCGCCCCCAATGGCCATCCCAGCCAGGTCCAATAGCGGGTTTTCATCAATAATTCCGCTTCAGGTCCATGCCTTTGTAGAGCGAGGCGACCTGCTCATAGCCATTGAACATGCGGGTTGGCACCCAGTTCGGGTCGAAAAAGGAATTGGGCAAGCGGCGCTCACGGCTCTGCGACCAGCGAGGATGATCAACCTCCGGGTTAACGTTGGCATAAAAGCCATATTCCCCTGGCGCCAGCATGTTCCAGGTGGTGGCAGGTTCGCTCTCGGTCAGTTCGATTCTGACAATGGACTTGATGGACTTGAAACCGTATTTCCACGGCACGACCAACCGAAACGGCGCACCATTCTGATTGGGTAGCGTTCGCCCATAGAGGCCAACAGCCATCAATGTCAGGGGATGCATCGCCTCATCCAGCCTCAACCCTTCCCGGTAGGGCCAATCAATGCCGGTGAAGGGGGATTTCACTCCCGGCATCTGCTCCGGGTCTGCGAGGCTAGTGAAGGCCACATATTTCGCCTTACTGGTCGGCTGCACCTTTTTGAGTATGGCGGCCAGAGGCACCCCGATCCAGGGAATGACCATGGACCACGCTTCGACACAACGCAGCCGGTAGATGCGCTCTTCCAGTGTCAGCCCCTCAAGCAGGGTCTCCAGCGGATAGTCACCCGGCTTTTCAACCTCGCCGGCGACGGTGACGGTCCACGGGTCCGTCTGCAGCGTATGAGCATTATCCGCCGGGTCCGTCTTACCGGTGCCAAATTCATAGAAATTGTTATATCCGGTCACATCCTGATAGGGCGTTAGCGACTCATCCGCCCCGGACTTCACCTCCTTCGCCTTGGCCACCTGGTCTTTCAGCCAGCGAGGCCTGGAAGCGTCTTCACCCACGGAGTTAATCGCATGAGCCCAACCAGGCAAGACGCCGAACAAGCTTGCCAACCCACCAAGCATCATCAACTCGCGACGCTTGAGATACACTGATTCAGGCGTAATTTCGTGGCTTTTGGGCTCAGAAAGGTCTTTGTGGCGAATAATCATCACAGCTCCCGGTTAGCTGGCATGAGAACAGAGTAACCATAAAAAAGGGCGCCTTTGTGAAGACGCCCTTTTTTGATGTCACAGGATGACCATTGTTACACGCAGCATGCGCTGCCTTTCTATTAGTTGGTCAGCAACACATAATTGTTATACACGGGCCCCAGGTTCTTCACCTGAACCTGAAACTCACCGGTCCATCTGGGATTCCAGGCGCAGTACGGACGATCGTCCCGCATGGTATCGGAGCAAATCGCATTCCCGTTTTCGTCAAACACAAACAAATCAAGATCGGTATCACCATCCCCCCGGATCAGGATTTCAGCTTGACGCCCTCCGGTGAAGGTAATGTCGTAGACATCCGTAGTTCCGGCATAGACACGATCATGATGCCCAATGGCACCATAATGCGCCCCGCGGGAAACCACCGTATCACTAGCCATTGCGACAACGGAAAGAAGAAGCGGATTCTCGCCAGCGTACTGTTTGGCGAGTTCGGCCAGAGCGACCTGATCCGGTTTTTGCGAAGGTTTGTCACTCACCCCTTCCACCGTTTTGTCACGAGATTCACTGTCCACGGCAACGGACTGCTGCAGACGCAAAGCCGCAGCCAGTAGTAGCGCATCCTTCTTCTCTCGCCCTATCGCTTCCAGACTCGCCGAGAGACTGAGCGCATCCATGGCTGGACTGGATTCCACCTTGGTCTCCGTGTCCAGATTCTCACCGACTTTCTTGTCCGCAATCACTTGGCCCGGCGCCACCACAGCAGCCAACACCGACAGCGTAATCATCGTCTTTTTCATGACCTTCCCCTCTCACCTGAATCCGGCCAGACACCGGCATAATCCGCAACCAGGGCAGTCTGTTATCAGCCACCGCCCAACCGACTCGTTATATCCCAGCCGCCCCCGCAGCCGCATCCCCCATTTGAGGGATAAACACAGATCGGCTTTTATTCCACAGGAATTAGGCGTGTAAAAAGCGCACTTGCCAGCTCAGTGGAAGCGCGAATGGACCACAACTGCTGCACCCCCTCAAGCTCAAGCCCGTCACCATCACGGATCAAGGCCAGCGCCGCCAGTTCAGGTAACACGGACACCTCCCCCCCTTTTTTTTGCAGCGGATCCATCCAGTTCAGAGAGACAGGAAGACAGCGCTGCCCCGCACACACATGCACTAAGTAATTGCCCGCCGGCAACGCACGCATATCCACCACTGTCATACCAGCTTGCCCGGGTGTAAGGGGCAAATCTTGCCCGAAACCGTCCACCCGCACAGAGTCCACCTTCGCACCACGCTCATGAATCAGAATCATTTGATCACGGCGCTGCAGGCGATTGTCGAAGGGAGAGACGTAGTAAAGGGAGAGCGATTGAAACCCGCGCGATGCCATGGCAACTGTCAACGGCTCCTCACGCTCAGCATCCGTCGCCCCGAGAACCGAAAGGGCCCAGTCCAGCATGTTGCCCGCCACGGTGTCTCCTGACGCTTCGACAGGGAGACGATAAGGGCTGTTTGCCGGGCTGACCTCCACATCTTCCCCTGCATAGCGGATAGTGACTTTGCCACCAGGAGCAACAAGAACACGCTCCCCGGGTTGAATGACCGCGAACAAACTGGCTGGGCGCTCGTCATCACCCGCAATCGTGGCAAGATCGGGATTGTTCGCCGCCACAATCACCCCAACCGCCTGGCCTGCCGCTACCAGGGACGGCAAAACCATCACAACCGCCAGCATCAATGCCCTGAATTCCCTCACTTCAGCACCCCCTTTATGCCTTTTCGCCGTACCTTGTGATAGCTAAACGTCGCTTTTGCAAACACGCTCCTCATTTGCACGGCGAGAATTGGCAACGCGAAATCCAGCCATACACCCTGACTGAACGCCAGCAAACTGAAGGGCACAACCAACAGAGCGATAACGGCAGAACTGACAAGGGTGGCCGCAAACGGGGACATCACAACAAACAACCATGAAACCCCGAGTATTAATAACAGATCGACCAGCAGGATCAGCACAAACGGTGGGCGCTGCACCTGATCCAACCCCTGCAAAGCGGTAATGCTGTTTGCAAGAACCAGTGAGCCCGGCATTTGTCCGACTGGCGTCAGATGAATATCACCGGAATCGCGATGACTGGCGCCGATAATCACGATTGCACCGGTCAGCAGGCCTCCAGTCGAAAAACGCTTTGCGGCAAGCACATCGCGTGCAGACAGAATCGTCAGCGCTGGAACAGCCCTGCCTTGCCAGTCAACGGGGAAATAACCCGATTCAGGGTTTGGCGGCAGGGCAAATACAATGCGGTGCTGCAATTGCTCTCCCGCCAAATCAATCTGTTTGCCTGAACCGAGGACAATCCGCCCGGAGAAGTGCGGCATGGCAAGACAACCCTGCTGATCGGGCGCCAACAATGCCTCCAGCGACTTGTCTACGCCATCGCTCAGCATCACGGAAAGCAGCTGCACAGACGGCAGCAATACTAATCTATCGTTCTCGCATCCGCCGATGACCAACTGCCAATGGCGAATCACACCGTCAGGATCAGGGCGGTAAAGCGGCGCAGCCCAATGCAGATTGTCATTGGAAGCAACCAGCTCATCCAGCGCGGAATCACGAAAAGCCGGCAATCTGCTGTTGGCCGGCAGCAAGGAGGCCTGGGTTTTCATGAAAATCAATTGGGTCTTGGCCGCCTTACCCCCCTGATGGCGCGACAAGATGTCAGCCAAGGGAGCCAGATCCGTACGACGGCTGAGGTCGAAATCCACGAGGATTTGCGCGGGTTCGGCGTCAAGCAAAAGCGCAATAATACGGGCAATCCTGTCCGCAGGCGTTAACCAGGGCTCACCCCACTGGGCATAGGTTGCAGAATCGACATCAACCATTACGACAGGCTGATCGGGCTGAGGCGCATACGGCGTGTTGGTGACCATTCGTGACAGCCAATCCAGGCCCCGGTCCTGCTGCCGTTTCACCATGGAACTATCAGGATTGAGGTGAATCCACACCACAATCGCCATTCCCACCAACAAGTTGACAACGAAAGGCCGCCATCGGGCAGGCAGCAGCGTCCACTTTCCGTGAACCCAGTGGTACAGCGCGGCAACAGCAGAGGGCCCGCTTTTAGTCATGTTCCCTTCCTGCCATTGGCGAAATACTGGCTACCCCCTCAGTGCACTCCCAGGCCAGCCAGATATCAGTAAGCGCTAGGCGCCGACACCCTTGCGTAAGTGCCACAAGCTCATCATCAGGCCCACCACCACATAAATCACAGCAGCAGAAAGCAGCACCAGAGGAGGATCCAGAAACACAATGGCAAAAGCAATAATCACGCCCAACAATACCTTGAACGGCACCCGGCCAATGTGGAATTCCTTGAAGGAGTGATACTTCACCGAGGACACCATCAAAAGGCCCGCACCGGCGACCATGAAGGCTACCAGCCAGGATACGTCACTCCCCTCAATACCGCGACTCGCCCCCAACCACACCATGGTAGCCACCAAGCCGGCCCCGGTCGGACTGGGCAGCCCGATAAAAAAACGCTTGTCGGTCGATTCGGCCTGTACGTTGAAGCGCGCCAGACGCAGTGCAGCACATGCAACGTAGATGAAGGCGGCCATCCAGCCAAACTTGCCCAGCCCGGACAGCGCCCAGGAATAGGCCACCAGTCCCGGCGCCACACCGAAAGCCACACAGTCGGAAAGCGAGTCATACTCTGCCCCGAACTTGCTCTGGGTGTTGGTCAGGCGGGCAACACCGCCATCCATGCCATCGAGAATGCCGGCCACAATGATGCCCAGCGCTGCGTTCTCGAACAGCCCGTTCATGGCCGCCACGATGGCATAAAAGCCGGCGAACAGGGCCCCGGTAGTGAACAGGTTCGGCAACAGGTAAACCCCTTTGTGGCGGGCACCGGTACGCTGTTCGGCCTCCACCACTTCAAAGGTTTCCTGAGGTGGGGTAGTTGTCTTGTCGTTGTCCTGCATGGAAATCCGTCCCAAAGATGATGAGGCTAGTGTAACGCACCCCCCGAAAACAAAAAACGCGGCCGAAGCCGCGTTTTTGTGATCGTCACAAAAGCTTAGTTTTTGCTCTTGTCGACGATCTGGTTCGCCTTGATCCACGGCATCATGCCACGCAGCTTCTCACCCACTTGCTCGATGGGGTGAGCCGCGTTGTTGCGACGAGCTGCGGTCATGGACGGGTAGTTGTGAGCGCCTTCGGCGATGAACATCTTGGCGTACTCACCGCTCTGGATGCGCTTCAGGGCGTTGCGCATGGCAGCACGGGATTCGTCGTTGATCACTTCCGGGCCAGTCACGTACTCACCGTACTCCGCGTTGTTGGAGATGGAGTAGTTCATGTTGGCGATGCCACCTTCGTACATCAGGTCGACGATCAGCTTCAGCTCGTGCAGACACTCGAAGTAGGCCATTTCCGGCGCGTAGCCGGCTTCGGTCAGGGTTTCAAAACCGGCTTTCACCAGCTCTACCGCACCACCACACAGTACCGCCTGCTCACCGAACAGATCGGTTTCAGTCTCGTCCTTGAAGGTGGTTTCGATGATACCGGTACGGCCGCCGCCCACGCCGGAAGCGTAAGACAGGGCAACGTTCTTGGCGTTGCCAGAAGCGTCCTGGAAGATCGCGATCAGGTCAGGAATACCGCCACCCTTGGTGAACTCGGTACGCACGGTGTGACCCGGCGCTTTCGGGGCGATCATGATCACGTCCAGATCAGCGCGCGGCACGATCTGGTTATAGTGGATAGCAAAACCGTGGGCGAACGCCAGGGTCGCGCCTTCCTTCAGGTTCGGCTCGATTTCAGCCTTGTACAGCTGAGCCTGGAACTCATCGGGAGTCAGGATCATCACCACGTCAGCAGCAGCAACGGCAGAAGGTACGTCGCTCACTTTCAGGCCGTGGGCTTCAGCCTTGGCGATAGAAGAAGAGCCAGGACGCAGACCCACGGTCACGTCGACACCGGAATCGTTCAGGTTGCAGGCATGGGCGTGGCCCTGGGAACCGTAGCCGATGATGGCCACTTTCTTGCCCTGGATGATGGAAAGGTCACAATCCTTGTCGTAGTAAACTTGCATGCTCATAGTTCTGGCTCTTTCTGGGGGTGAAGAAAACGGTGGCGAGGCCGAGGGTACGGCCCCGAACAGGCCAGCCACTCTAGGCTATCTGTCGCATTGCGTAAAATGATATATTTGAAACATTGCATTGCGATTAAAGAAACACAGCCATGGATACCAAACCCCTTCGCCTGTTCCTGACCCTGGCAGACACCCTGCACTTCGGCCGGGCCAGCAGCATGTGCCACGTGAGCCCCTCCACGCTCAGCCGCACCATTCAACAATTGGAAGACGAGCTGGGAGCCGCGCTGTTCTACCGGGACAATCGCAGTGTCACACTGACCCGCGAAGGGCAGCGTTTTCAGGAATATGCCCGCGACACCCTCACCCGCTGGGACAACCTGCGCCACGCCTTGCAGGAAGACCGCCGCGTGTTACAGGGCGAGTTGAGCCTGTATTGTTCGGTGACCGCCAGCTACAGCTTCCTGTATGACCTGCTCAGCAGTTTCCGCCACCAGTACCCGCGAATTGAACTGAAACTGCACACCGGGGACCCGGCACAAGCCGTGCACCGGGTGCAGCAGGGCGAAGAGGATATCGCCATCGGCGCCAGGCCCGACCACCTACCAACCGGGATTGCCTTTCGCCCCATCGCCCGCTCGCCCTTGCTGTTCATTGCCCAGGCCGGGCAGGCCCAACTGGCGGAACACCTCAGCGGCACCGCCAGCAAAAGCGCCTGGGAAGACACCCCCATGATCCTTTCTGAAGAAGGCCTGGCCAGGGAACGCGTGGATCGGTGGTTTCGGCAACTGGGGGTCAAACCCCATATTTATGCTCAGGTCGGCGGCAACGAGGCCATCGTCAGCATGGTGAGTCTGGGGTTTGGGGTCGGGGTAGTGCCCAAGATTGTGCTCGACAACAGCCCACTGGCAGGACGCACCCGGACACTGGACGTCCAACCCGCTCTGGCGCCCTATGAAGTGGGCCTCTTTACACAGGAGCGCCGCAAGGAAGAACCGCTGATTAACGCTTTCTGGTCACAGGTGGCCGAATGACGCTTTCGCGCAACACACCGCCCACAAAAAAGCC
>NZ_AXBZ01000074.1:0-510 GCF_000475295.1 Alcanivorax sp. P2S70 | reverse complement strand
CTTGCAAGCAAGCTCCCACAAAGAGCTAAACGCTAAAAAGCGATTAGCCACGCTCTGCGATCGGAGTAACAGAACGCAGATCTTCACCCGTGTAATCCGCACTCGGACGGATGATGCGGTTGTCTGCACGCTGCTCCATCACGTGGCCAGCCCAACCGGTCAGGCGGCTCATCACGAAGATCGGGGTGAACAGCTTGGTCGGGATACCCATGAAGTGGTAAGCAGAGGCGTGGAAGAAGTCAGCGTTACAGAACAGCTTCTTCTCGCGCCACATGACTTCTTCACAACGTACGGAAACCGGGTACAACACGGTGTCACCCACGTCGGCGGCCAACTTCTCGGACCATTCCTTGATGATCGCGTTACGCGGATCGGAAGTGCTGTAGATCGCGTGACCGAAGCCCATGATCTTTTCCTTGCGCTCCAGCATGCCCATCATTTCCTGCTCGGCGTGATCGGCAGAAGTGAACTTCTCGATCATGTCCATGGCAGCTTCGTTGGCGCCACCGT
>NZ_AXBZ01000073.1:0-912 GCF_000475295.1 Alcanivorax sp. P2S70 | reverse complement strand
ATGGGCATTCGCCCATTTCCGGCCTGTGTTTTAGCCGCGCAGCGTTTTCAGCAGCGGCAGTAAATCAGTGCCTTCGTCCAGATAATAATTGGCCTGCCAGCCGTGTGGGTCATCATCGGCATCAATATAGCCAAAAGCGGCCACGGCGGTGGCCATGCCTGCATTCTGTCCTGCCTGAATATCGCGCAAATGGTCGCCCACATACAGACAGTTGGCGGGCGTTACCTTGTCCGCGCTGGCCGCGATCAGCAGCCCCTCCGGGTCCGGTTTGCGCTGCTTCACGTCATCCGGACAGAGCACAGGGCCCACCCGTTCATGCAGGCCCAGGCCTTCCAGCACTTTGCCGGTGAAGCGGGCGGGTTTGTTGGTGACGATGCCCCAGGGAATCTCGTTGGCATCCATCCAGTCCAGCGCCTCGGCCATCCCCGGGAACAGCACCGTATCCACCGCCAGGTGCTGTTCATAGGCGTCCAGCAGTTCTTCCAGAAAGGCCGGGAAGGTGAGATCGTCCGGCCCGGTGCCAAAACCCAGTTCGGTGAGGGCGCGGGCACCGTTCGATACGTTGGCGCGCACCGCCGAATAAGTCACTTCCGGGCGGCCGTGTTTTTTCAGCAGGGTATTGAGCACCGTATAAAAGTCCGGTGCGGTATCGATCAGGGTGCCGTCGAGGTCGAAATAAACGGCTTCCAGCTTTTCCATGAAAAATCCTGTTTGGGGTGCAAGTTTCAACGCAGATGATGCCGTGCCAAATGATTCGGTCTCCGCTGCGGCAGAAGCGGAATTGAAAGTTTAAAGTTCAAACACGTGGCCCAGGGTGTACCACCTGAAACATCCCGGTTCTGCGCTCCTGCTCTGGGCGCTGGCACGGCCTGTGAAAACCGATGATGGTGATCGCGCTTTTCAACTTTAAAC
>NZ_AXBZ01000072.1:0-963 GCF_000475295.1 Alcanivorax sp. P2S70 | reverse complement strand
GCAGGCAAGCTCCCACAACAAGAACCGCCTTAGCCCGCTTCCGCCATGAACTCTTTGGCGAATTTTTGCAGGATGCCGCCATTGGTGTACACGGACACTTCTTCTGCGGTATCCAGACGACACAGCATCGGGACCCGTTCCACGTCACCATTCTGGCGAGTAATCACCAGTGTCATGGTGCCACGAGGAGCGATCTCACCTTCCACGTCGTAGATCTCGGTACCGTCCAGCTTCAGGGTCTTGCGGGTGGTGCCTTCCTCGAATTGCAGGGGCATGACGCCCATACCGATCAGGTTGGTACGGTGAATGCGCTCGAAACCTTCAGCGGCAATCACTTCCACACCGGCAAGGGCAACGCCCTTGGCCGCCCAGTCACGGGAAGAACCCTGACCGTAGTCTGCGCCAGCCACAATGATCAGCGGCTGCTTGCGCTCCATGTAGGTTTCGATGGCTTCCCACATCCGCATCTGCTGGCCTTCCGGCTCAACACGGGCCAGGGAGCCCTGGATCACTTCACCGTTTTCGTCCAGGCACATCTCGTTGAACAGTTTCGGGTTCGCGAGCGTGGCACGCTGGGCGGTCAGGTGATCACCTCGGTGGGTGGCGTAGGAGTTAAAGTCTTCCTGCGGCAGACCCATCTTGTCCAGGTAGGCACCGGCAGCGCTATCCAGCAGGATGGCGTTGGACGGAGACAGGTGGTCCGTGGTGATGTTGTCCGGCAGGATCGCCAGCGGGCGCATACCCTTCATCTCACGCTGACCGGCCATGTTGCCTTCCCAGTACGGAGGACGACGGATGTAGGTGGACTGAGGACGCCAGTCGTACAGCGGGCTGGCTGCGCGCTCACCGTCACCCTTCTTCTCGAACATCGGGATGTAGGTCTTGCGGAACTGTTCCGGCTTCACCGCAGATTTCACGATGGCATCGATCTCTTCATCAGAAGGCCAGATGTCCTTCAGGTAG
>NZ_AXBZ01000071.1:0-1024 GCF_000475295.1 Alcanivorax sp. P2S70 | reverse complement strand
TTACCTGATCATGGACATTGCTATCCATTGGGGCGTTCTGCGCTATTTACGGGAGGATGTGAAGGCCAATGTGTGGGTGCCCACGGTGGCAATTGTTCTGGATTTGCTCGCTCTTGGTGGCTTCGTTTGGGTCAAACTGAATACTGACCTGTTTGTTATTGGCGTGGCGGTTGTCACCATGATTGTTATCGCAGTGGCCGAGCAACTGTTCCTGAAAAAGGCCACAGAAGCCGAAGAAGCGGGACACAAAGAATCTCATGCTCATCATCACTAATCACCAGAACTCGATAGGGAGGGATCGGCCATGACGGCTGAGCACACGGTCAAAGATCCTGTTTGCGGCATGTCGGTGAATCCACACTCGGCGGAACATCGCAGCGAGCATGGCGGGAAAACCTGGTATTTCTGTTCTTCGGGGTGCAAATCGAAGTTTGACGGCGACCCGGGACACTACCTCAGTGGAGAACAGAAACAGGACGAACCCGTGGCTCCGGGCACCATGTACACCTGCCCGATGCATCCGGAAATTCGCCAGCAGGGCCCCGGAGATTGCCCTATCTGTGGTATGGCCCTGGAGCCCGAGCAGGTAAGTCTGGATGACGGGCCCTCGGCAGAGCTCAAAGACATGACCCGTCGATTTTGGATTGGCCTGGTGCTGGCCCTGCCGGTATTGGTGCTGGAAATGGGCGGACATCTCACCGGCCTTGACCAGATCGTTGCCCCACAAATGTCCAACTGGATTCAACTGGTGTTGGCGACGCCAGTAGTGGCCTGGTGTGGCTGGCCTTTCTTTGTCAGAGGCTGGAAGTCCGTCGTCAGCCGCAATCTGAACATGTTCACGCTCATTGCCATTGGTACTGGCGTGGCGCTGATCTACAGCCTGGTGGCGACACTGGCGCCCCAGATTTTCCCCGACGCCTTTCGGCAGGAAGACGGTTCTGTCGCCGTCTACTTCGAGGCGGCTGCGGTCATCGTGGTGCTGGTTCTGTTAGGCCAGGTGCTTGAACTGCGGGCCCGGGAGAAA
>NZ_AXBZ01000070.1:0-3898 GCF_000475295.1 Alcanivorax sp. P2S70 | reverse complement strand
AGGGGGCGAACCAGCCTGAAAAACTGAGCATGCAAGGAATTATTCAGAGGTTCCCTCGGTCCATATTTCATTCGAACTTTTGAAGGTGCTGTCATGATGGGATCTCATTCGGGTATCACTCTGGGCTGGATGTCCCTGCTGCTTTTGACCATGGGATTGCTGGCGGGGTGTGATAATGACCCTCGCGCAACAGGGGAGGCGCCTGCAGTAAAAGGCGAACAGCGGGTTCTCTCTGGCAAGGTCATGTACCGGGAAAAAATCGCCATGCCGGAAGGGGCGACCTTGACGGTTTCCCTCGCTGATGTATCGCGGATGGATGCGCCTGCCGACATCATTGCCGAGCAGCATATTGATGCCCCTGGCCAGGTGCCGGTGCCTTTTGCGTTACGCTACCAGGCGGATGCCGTTGATCCAGAACGGGCCATGACGTACGCGGTGCGGGCGGAAATTCGTGGCGCAGGGGGTGAGTTGCTATGGACAACCACCCAGCGCAACGACGTGGATTTCAGTGCCGGAGTGCCGGCCGATATGACCCTGATGCTGGAGAAAGTCGGCTCGGTCAAGCGCGGCGCAGTGATCATGAACCGGGAACAGGCCCGCAAGCGTGGGGCCGATTTCTGGGCCCAAGGCAATGAGCCGGGCTGGCATTTGGTCATCGTACCCGAAGAGGTACTGGTGTTTGTCGGGGATTATGGGCAACGAACCGTCACCGTTCCTAACGCTGGTGCTCTTACTGAAGATACCGTGACATTGTACGAATCTACCTCGGAGTCAGCCGCCCTGCGTGTGGAGATAGAGAAGGGCGGTTGTGAGGATGGAATGAGCGGAGCGGAGTTTGCGTATCAGGTCTCGGTAACGCTGAATCAGAAGCTTTACCGCGGTTGCGGTGAAGATCTTTAATTGTGTCACCCTTTCCTGTGAAGGTTTTCTGGTAGCATGAGGGCAGATTGCGGGAACGCTTTGCTTTACTACACCAAGGAATCTCCATGCTTGATTATATTGCTCTTGGGCTACTGCTGTTTGTGGCGCTGGTGCTGTTTTACGGCGTCATTGTCATTCACGACATCCCATACGATATCGCCAAACACCGTGACCACCCCCATCAGGATGCAATTCATGTTGCCGGTTGGGTAAGCCTCTTTACCCTGCATGTCTTATGGCCGTTCCTCTGGATCTGGGCCACCCTGTATCGCCCCGAGCGGGGTTGGGGGTTCCAGCAAATACAGGAACAGCAGAAGAGCGATGAGGCATTATTACTGTCTATGCAGCAAACTCTCGATGCCCAGGCACAGCGAATTGATGCCCTGGAGCGCAAGCTGGAGGGGAATGCCTGATGGAAACGCTGATTCTCCTGACTTATGCCGCCATCTGTGTCTTTATCTTCAAGGTCTTCAAGATTCCGTTGAACAAATGGACGGTGCCCACCGCCATTCTGGGAGGTATCGTACTGATTGGTGCCATTATTCTGGCGATGAACTACAACCACCCCTACACCGATAAGGTGCGCCAGATCTATGTGGTGACTCCTATCGTGTCAGAGGTGCGGGCGCGGGTCCTGGAAGTTCCGGTGAAGCCTAACACCCCTGTCAAGAAGGGGGACCCTCTGGTCATTCTGGATAGCACCCGTTTCGAGGCGCGTGTGGCACAGCTCGAAGCGCAACTGGCGGATACCGGACAATTGGCCGAAGGCAATGTGGCCTCGGTGGCGGAAGCCCGCGCCAAAGTGATGCAAGCCACTGCCAAGCGCGACCAGGCGGTGCGGACCCTGCGCCGGTACCAAGGCGCGCCAGATGCTTTCAGCCGACAGCAAATCGATACCCAAACAGAGCGAGTTGCTGCCAGCCGGGCGGATCTTGATGCCGCACAGGCTGCACTGGCTAAAGCCGAGACCCAGCTTGATGGTTCAGTGGATGGGGACGACCCTGCCGTGGCAGCAGTGAAGGCGCAGCTTGAGGAGGCTCGCTTCGATCTGGAGAACACCGTAATCCGTGCGCCAATGGACGGGTTTGTCACCCAGCTGGCGGTGCGCCCAGGCATGATGGCTGTACCCTTGCCCCTCAAGCCTGTTGCCAATTTTATCAACCAGGAAGAGCGGCTCTACGTTGCCGCATTCCGTCAGCAATCCTTGTTGCGGCTGGAGCCGGGCGCAGAGGTTGAGATGGCTTTCACATCACTGCCGGGCCAGGTTTTCAGCGGTAAGCTGGTGCAAGTGATGCCGACCATTGCCGAAGCTCAGCTGGCTGCCGGTCAGGCGCTGGTAGGTGGCGCGGCTTTCCAGAAGATGGATAACGAGGCCATGGTGATTATCGAGCTGGAAGGGAATGACGAAGTACAGTCCCTGCCCATGGGGGTCAGTGCCCAGGCAGCGGTGTACACAGAACATCTGCACCATGTAGCGATCATCCGCCGGATCCTGCTACGGATGATGAGCTGGCGACATTACCTCTACCTGGATCACTGATCCTGGGTGTGAGTATCATCACGGGCGGCCTTGGGTCGCCCGTTTTGTTTTGGGCTGCCGGGGGAAAGCAGGTGAAAGACAAATCGGCCACAGGCCAGCCACAGCAGTAGAACCAGCAAGAGAAAAAAGACACTGCCGTCCTGGTAAAGCGCCAGGCTTAACGGCAGAAACAGCACGCCACTGAACAACAGCGCCATGATCACCGTAAGTTGGCGCCGGCGTTTGAGACTGGCAGAAGAGGGTTTCGGGTTCATGCTGTGGAGTTTAGCATAGCGAGTGTCATGCCCCAGCCGGAGCCATTGTCATCCACGGTTATCCTGTTCCTGCCGGTCCTGTAGACCGGGAAATCACCATCAACAAAAGCCGTTTTATCACCTGGCTCAGACCGGTGTGCGACCGTGATGAGGCCATGGCTATCGTTGAACAGGCACGTCAACGCTACCCGGATGCTTCGCACCATTGTTATGCCTACCTGCTGGGTAACCCCGCCTCAGCCCAGGCAGCCATGAACGATGATGGCGAGCCCTCTGGCACGGCAGGCAAACCCATTTTTAACGTCATTCAGCACAAGGGTATGAGTGATGTGCTGGTCGTGGTGACCCGTTATTTTGGCGGCGTGAAACTGGGGGCAGGGGGGCTGGTACGCGCCTACGCGGCAGCGGCGGAGTCGGTGCTGGCGGAGGCCGAAAAGGTAGAGAGTGTGCCGCAAGTACTGTGTCGGCTTGAGATGGGCTTTGCGCAGGAACAGCGGCTCAGGCATTGGGCTGCATGTCATGATGGGCAGGTGGAAGAGGTTAGCTATGGCCAATCCGTGGTCATGACATTGCGTTTTCCCCGTGATTGGATGGGGGAGCTGGAGCAGCTCTGCGCGGCCGAACAGATTCAGATTACTCTGCCATGAGCGGCCCGTTTGTCTGGCTCGATGTCGTAATTGGCTCTTCTCTTGCCTTTGCATCTGGCCCATGGTGATCTGATAGGACAATAACGACAACTGAGACTCTGGAGCGTTCATGGCTGACCGTCCCGTTATCGACCCCAATCCGAAGACCCTGCCCGACATCCTGGCCTCGCTACCGGATGACACTCCTATCGTTATGCTCAACCTGCTGCGCTTTCGCGACAAAGCGCAGTACAAAGATGGCGAAGCCGATTACAGCGGCCGCGAGGCCTACCAGAAGTATTCCGAAGTGGCCTTTGGCAAGGTCAAGGGGGTAGGCGGCGAGATGGTCTGGAAAGGGCGCGCCCTGGCGGGTGTCATTGCGCCGGAAGGGGAAACTTGGCACAGCGTCCTGCTGGTTCGCTATCCCTCCAAGCAGGCCTTCGCCTTGATGCTGGCCGACCCCGAATACCGCGAAGCCACCCGGCACCGTACTGCCGCGTTGGAAGAGGCGAGATTGGTGGCGATGCAGGAGGGATAGGCAGTTAACAGTGAATAGT
>NZ_AXBZ01000069.1:0-2813 GCF_000475295.1 Alcanivorax sp. P2S70 | reverse complement strand
CCACTGGCCCTGTGGCTGGCGCAATGCAGTGGTCTGCCCTGTGAGCAGACCGCCCTGGAATATCAGATTGAGCCGACGCCACCGGCACTGTGGCAGCTGATGGTGGTGCCTGCTTCCTCTCTGCCACAAACCGTTGCCGGGCTTCAGAAGGTGCTGGGCGATGATCCCTGGCTCGCATGGCTGGTTGGCGATGCGGCGCTGGCCAGGCAGATGTGTCAACAGGTCGATACGATACTGGTGACGACCTGGCTACACCATCAGGACAACATGTCGTTAGCCGATGTGGCACTTAAGTGTTTTCTGGCGACCGTGTCCCGGGACTCGGTCTCCAACGGGCCAGGAAACAAATTTCTCGATTCCCTGTCAGACTTATTGGGTGCAGCCACCTTGTCCGCTGCAATCCATCAGTACTTCCTGAGGCGTGATGAAGCAGTCCCCGAGGCATTGGGTGACTGGAGCGAGGAATAGCCGGGAAGCATGTCGGTCAGGTATGTGGCCGGTGATCACAGAAGGAGTCAGCGATATGCGGGTGTCCGACCTGGCAAGACAGGCCAATACCACCACCGAAACCGTTCGCCACTACACGGATATTGGGCTGTTGCAGCCGCAGAGAGACCCCGGCAATGGCTATCGGCAGTACGACCGTGAAGATCTACGCTTACTCAGTTTTGCCATCAAGGCCCGTTCTCTGGGCTTTACCTTGACCGATATCCAGTCGCTGGCGCAGGCGTCGCGACAGGGTGAGACACCTTGCGGGAATGTCCGTAGCTTGATCGAAACCCGGTTACAGGAAGTCGAAGAGCGTATTCAGGAACTGCAAGCGCTGAGCGGGAGGATGCGTGCAGCCATGGCCCAGTGGCAGGGCGCGCCGGATTGTCACCTGGAAGATGGCAGGGTCTGCGGACTCATCGATGCCTTTAGCGACGACGAGGCCACACGACCCGAGGGCTCACCGGCTTAGCCCGGTAAACCCTTTTCCTTGCTGTCTCCAGCGTCCTTCGGTTTGTCCTTGTCTGAAGAGATGCGTTCTGCGGCCGCTTCCGCACGTGCTTCAGCCTTGGCTTCTTCTTTGGCCACGTCTTCTTTCACCAGGCCCAGGATGTGCCAGCCTGCTCGGGGCTCGGGTTTGCCTTCTGCGGTGAAGATGTGGATACGGTCACGGGAATCAATGGCAAACAACGGCCAGACCTGACGGCCACTGGTGTTCAAATACGCGTCGAAGTCGAACTCTTCAGTAATTCGGGTTTTGCGAATTTCGGCCCCCTGACTCAACAGGCTGGCCAGCCGCGCATAGCTCATCTCGGGGCCAAACAGGGTGGCACCACGATGTTCAGGCGCCACTTCGTGTTTCACCTCTTTCTCGGACTTTGGCGTGGGCAAGCTGAAGATGTTCTGCTCGCCGAATTCCAGCCGATAACGCATGGTCGACATGGTGTTCAGCTCACGGCGCGGGCTCAGGCCAAGCAGCTTGCCGCAGCCCACCAGATCCAGGTATTGGTCTGCATGCTGGGACACCGGGTTACCATAGAACGTACCCAGGCCTTCCATGCGCGCGGCCCGGATCGATTCCCAGCTGGAATCGGTGACCGTCACCGGGAAGTTGTTCTTTTGCAGGGCAGCGCCCACCGCACGCGCGACCGGGTTCGCACCGACAATGAGGAAGCCGCGGGGGGCCGGCTCGGCGACTTTCAACAGCCGTGCCAGCGGGCGGGCGGTGAGGCTTTGCAGGGCAACGGTGCCGATAATGACCATAAAGGTCAGAGGTACCAGCATTTCCGCACCGGCAACCCCGTTTTGTTGCAGTCGCTCTGCGAACAGGGCCGAAATGGCCGCTGCCACAATGCCACGTGGCGCAATCCATGCCAGTAGCGACTTTTCACGCCAGTTCAGCGATGAGCCAACGGTGGAGATCAATACAGACATCGGGCGAGCGACCAACTGGATGATGACCAGCACGGCGAGCGCAGTGAGGCCGAGTCTGCTCAGCTCTTCCATCTGCAGTCGTGCAGCCAGCACGATAAACAGCCCGGATATCAACATCACCGACAGGTTCTCCTTGAAGTGGAGAATGTCGTCGGTGCGTACCCCTTTGCGGTTAGCGAGGACGATACCGGTGGCGGTCACGGCAACCAGCCCGGATTCTTCACTCAAGCCGTTGGCCAGTACGAATTCGCCAACCACGAAGGACAGCACCAGAAAACTGCGCAGGTATTCAGGGATCAGATGTCGACGCAGCAGTTCGGCCAGAGCCAGTGCCACGGCGCCACCAATGGCCGCCCCGACAGCGATGGTCTGGAAGAACAGCCACAGGGTATGTAGCAAGGCACCGTCCTGCCCGGTGGCGACCACCAGCTCGTAGGCCAGTACGGCCAGAATCGCACCGATCGGATCGATCACGATGCCTTCCCAGCGCAGCAGTCGTGAGACACTGCTGACCGGGCGCACACTACGCAGTAGCGGCACAATTACGGTAGGGCCGGTAACGACCACCAGCGCGCCAAACAGCAAGGCAAGCCCAAGCGGCAACTTCAACAGCCACCATGCCGAGACGGTCACCACAGACCAGGTGACCAGAGCACCCCAGGTAACCAGTCGCCGAACCGTCTTTTCCAGCCCCCGGATCTCGTCAAACCGGAGGGTCATGGCGCCTTCAAACAGAATAATGGAAACCGCCAACGACACACCAGGCAGCAGCAGGTCACCAAACAGGGTTTGAGGGCTGAGGACACCGGTAGCGGGGCCCAGGGCCAGACCGGTCAACAGCAGGGGCAAAATGGCAGGCAATTTGATCCGCCAGGCGAGCCACTGGCAGG
>NZ_AXBZ01000068.1:0-588 GCF_000475295.1 Alcanivorax sp. P2S70 | reverse complement strand
CCCCCCCCCTTTCACTGCATGCCAGAGCCCGCCTTGTGCGGGCTTTTTCATGCCGTTTTGGAGTTTCTATGGATATTCGAGCGAGCTGGGCCTGTACCACGTACAGGGCTACGTTAATCCTGAGGAGATTATCAGTACGGCGGCCACCATTTTGTATGGCTGAAAGGTGTCTAGCAAACCGGTGGCGATTCAGTTGATCTTACCTTTGCATGAGAGTGAGACAGACCGGCATCTCATCGGATTATCTGGTTGATGCTTCACCTACTGCTGGTGCATGTTTCCTTCGCTAATTCCAGCAAGAACCCCACACGCCTCAACTTCCCGGTCATCGTTGCAACTCGCTCTCAGTGAAACGAGTTGTTTCTCAAGCGCTTGCAGAGCGGTTATCTGCGACCGCACATGAGAGATGTGATCATCGAGCAAGGCGTTGACGGCGGTACAAGGCTGATGAGGGTCGTCCTGATAGCTCTGTAGTTCGTGAATCTCAGCCAGTGACAGGCCCAGGATTCTGCAGCGACGGATGAAGGCCAGCCCCTCACCATGCTTCTCGGTATAGACACGGTAACCGTTGTCCTGCCGATCAGGCGG